>CADAXR010000076.1 GCA_902791945.1 uncultured Bacteroidia bacterium | reverse complement strand
GAGTTCGTGCTCTACAGGTACTATTCCGACACTCTTCAGTCCTGGTGCAACCAGTTTCCCATCCACAACGACGACATCTCTTCCGTCGTCGCTGTTGAAAGGCTTTCCTCTTACCGCAGCAGAGTAGTATCTCCCCTTTCTGAGATCACCGAAGTCCCGTCTTTCGTCAACTACGGCTCAAAGTGGTATATAGTAAAAAGGTATATCTCCGGCGACTGCACCGTCATCGGCGGCCTTGAAGTGGACGACGAGCAGTCGGGGCCGTCGAGAAGGAAGGTCATAGGCGAGCGTTTTTCCATAGAACCGCTTTCGTACGGGACCGGCTCCGCGGTGTATGTCTCGGGAGTTCCCGTGTTCAAGGTGACGTCCGAGCCTTCCAGTGAGGGCGCGGACAGCAATCCGGCGATGTTCTGGTTCGCCCTGATTCTGTTCCTCGCGGGATTGTGCCTCTATATGTTCTCCTCCAGGACTCTACGGGGGCTCATTGTCTCCTCGCTGCTTCTGACGGCCGTGATGACGATGGTCTATATCTATGGCCGCGGCATAGGCAACGTCTCGCGTCTGTTCTCCCCGACTCTATACGCCGACCGCCAGTTCCTCTACTCGCTCGGCGCTGTCGTGATATTCAACCTCTACCTGACGCTTCTTGCGTGCTTTATTTACCTTGTTAGGGAGCCGGTAGGGGAGATGGCGGCAAAACGGAAAAACGGGAAGGCCCTGCTTGCAGGATTCGCCGCCCTGTCTTCCGCAGGGCTCGCATTCCACATCATACGCTCGTTCAGGAGCATTATTCTTCACTCCAGCATTTCGCTGGAGCCTTTCAAGACGCCTTCAGTCAGCATCTACACCGGCATAGTGTACGTGTCCTTCCTCGCCCTTGCAATGGCGATTCCGCTTCTTCTGAGGCTCGCGGCTCCCTTCCTTGAGGAGCGCGGTGTCAAGGAAGACATTTTCTCGCTGAAGTGGAGGATGGTCTGGTCCGGGATTGTAGCCGTCTATTTCGTCGTCACATCTTCGGTGCTCGGATTCAGGAAGGAGGAAAGCAAGATAGAAGTCTGGAGCAACCGCCTTTCGATGGACCGCGACATCGGTCTTGAGATCCAGCTCATCAGCGTGGAGCAGGGGATTGCGGCGGACCAGGTCATCCGCGCAGTCTCCGCCGTCGCCGGCACCAGCGGACTTGTCCACAACAGGCTTGCCGAGGCCTACCTCGGCCGTGTGACCCCGGAGAACGACATCTCCGTCTATATCACCGACGGAACGTCGATGAATTCGACCCTCAGCGCGATGTTCGACTCCAGGGTCGCCCGCGCATCGCGCATCGCGGAGATGTCCAATTTCTTCTTCTCGCGGGACGTCGTGGGCCGCGGCCGCTACACCGGCTATTTCGTCTATCCCCACGAGGACGGCTCCTACTCCACGATGCTCCTCTGCATCGACCCCAAGTCCAACAGGGAGGACCGCGGATACCTTTCCCTTCTCGGCATCTCCGGTCCCGGCAGGATATCCATTCCTCCGCAGTATTCCTATGCCAAATATTCTTCGGGCAAACTGATGACCTTCAAAGGCATCTACCCCTATCCTACCAAATTCCCCGAAGAGTTCAAGGGAGGTGGAGGACACGTCGCCATGGGAGGCTATATCCACTTCTGCCACGAGATATCGGAGGACGAAAGCATCATAATCTCCCGCGACCGCTACGACTGGCTCAACTACCTTGTCGAACTCCTGCTTCTGTGGCTTATTTCCTTCTTTATAATGTCGGCGATAGCCGCGCTGCCCGGCATCAAGTCCGGGGAGCACGCCTATTTCCGTACCAGGATCAACGCCATCCTTTTCACCGCCCTCACCCTTACCCTTGTCGCGATGTCCATTTTCAGCGTCTATTTCGTCTACAGACGCTATGAGGAGGACCTTCGCATCGAGATGTCGTCGAAAATAGACTCTATCATATCCCTGGTCCAGCGTTTTACGAGAAACGCCAGGGATTACCGTGACCTCCAGAACCAGGACTTCCACGGTTCTCTCGAGATGGCCGCGAACACACTCGGAAGCGACATCACCATGTACTCCGCTTCCGGCAAGGCGTTCATGTCCACGACCCCGGAGGTCTTCGACAGGATGATACTCGGTTTCCGGCTCGACGAGCACGTGTTCCGTGAGCTGGTGGAGACCCGCAGCCGTTTCTACATCAACCGCGACAGGATTGGCGACCGCCGTTTCAATACGATGTATGCCCCCGTTTTCGGCGCCGAGGGCCGGATAGTCGGCGTCATCAGTTCTCCGTTTACGGAGCAGAACGAAAGCCTCGAGTACGATGCGCTGAAGCACATCATAGCGGTCGTGACGTTCTTCCTGATGCTCATCCTGCTTGCGCGTTTCAGCATCCAGGCGCTCGTGGACAGGCTCTTCCGGCCTCTCAGCGAGATGGCCCGGAAGATGAAGGTCTCCGCCGCCGACAACCTCGAGTACATCGAGTACGACCGCGACGACGAGATATCCACTCTTGTGGACTCGTACAACAAGATGGTCAGCGACCTTTCCGCCTCGACCAAGGCCCTTGCCCTCGCCGAGAGGGACAAGGCCTGGAGCGAGATGGCCCGTCAGGTCGCCCACGAGATCAAGAATCCGCTTTCGCCGATGAAGATGCAGCTTCAGATGCTCATCCGCCGCAAAGCCTCCGGCAAGCCTGACTGGCAGGAAAAATTCGACGAGGCTTCCGAAATGATCCTCAACCACATCGACATTCTGGCTGCTACGGCGGACGATTTCTCGACTTTCGCCAAACTCTACTCCGAGGCTCCCGTAGATATAGACCTCGACGGTCTCCTCAAGGAGGAAGTTATGATGTTCGAAGGCAGGGAAGGAATCGAGCTTACCTATTTCGGCCTTGCAGGGGTGAGCGTGAGAGGGCCGAAGCCTCAGCTGACCCGCGTATTCGTCAACCTTCTCACCAATGCGGTCCAGGCCGTAGAAGGGGCCTTCCCCGACGGAGGCGGCCGCATCGCGGTGTCTCTCCGGAAATCCGTCGAGGAGGGGTTCTACGACATTGTTTTTGAAGACAATGGCCCCGGAGTCATCGAGGAGAACATTTCAAAGCTGTTCGTTCCAAAGTTTACGACAAAATCCGCAGGGTCCGGTCTTGGCCTCGCCATCTCCAAGAGCGTCATAGACAGGGTAGGGGGTACGATTTCCTACTCCCGTTCCTTTGCCCTCGGCGGCGCCTGTTTCACTGTGAAATACCCTGCTTCGTAGCAGCGGCTATTTGTCGCAGACCGGCCGGATAAGGCATCCGACCCACCCGTCTTTATATGACAGTGCAACCGAGCCGCTTGAAGTTACCGACATGGTGCTGGGAGCTGATGTGCCGAAAGAAGACGTCCAGTAGTGGCACCCAACGCCGTCGGAGGCGTTTATCCTCGGAAGAATAATACTTGCGTCAGGATTCGTTCTGCTGGAAAGTATGCAGACGACATTGCCGCTCATAACAGTTACAGTGATGTTGCAGTTGTTGATCAGTTCGTTCACTTCTGCTGCGGTCGGCAGGCGCCAGGTCCCTTGCGGATAGAGTTTTGCACAGGGATCATAAAGTTTATTGTTATCGATAACAGTATTTTTGTATCCTGTGCCGGATTCCCAATTCAGATAATTATCCCGGGTATAGGAGTTTGAACCGCTTCTCGTGTTGTTCTCGCCCCAGGCATAATAATCGCCGGCGTCAGTGTTTTTGGAGGCTCCGAGGTTCCTGTCCCTCCAGTAAACGCTGAGGCCGAGATCTACAGCGAATGACGGGACCGGCTTGACGACACTTATGAGAACGGACTGCTCCCGCCCGTCTGCAGAGGCCGTAATGGTGCTTTGGCCGGCGGCAAGGCCTTTGACAAGGCCGCTCGCGCTGACCGAGGCGATGCCTTCTTCAGAGGACGACCAGGTTACTTCGGGATATGTCGCGTCCTCCGGAAGGACTGTCGCTGTGAGCTGTATTTCTTCATTGACGTTGATGGTCGTCTTTGGGGCATCGAGAGTGAGCGAGGACACGGATACATAGCCCTCGGGAAGTTTGTCGTCTCCGGTGACGTTGATTTTATTGCATGAGCCCGTCGTGACGGCCGCCGCTATTGCAAGAAGGAACAGAATTTTTTTCATGGTGTCCTGGTTATAAAGTTTACTAAAGCCGGCTTTTCATTCAGAAAGCATCTTGACGTATTGGAGATCGTCGGCGCTGTAGAGGAGGCTGTCGGCGAGGTCCGGGGCGAGGCGTCCGAGGGCGTAGAGGCCTCCGAAGAACGCAACTGCGATAACAGCAGCGGCGATGAGGAGGCGGACTCCCGGGCGGGCCTTGCGCGGCTTTGGAGCCGGGGCAGGTTCAGCCTCGGCTTCCGGAACCTTTTCTTCCGCTGCAGCCGGCTCTTCAGCCGGTACAGCCTCATGCTCCGGGGCGAGAATCTCACCGAGGGACGCTACGGCGGCGCTGACTTCCTCCGGGGTCTCGACCCTAGTCCTCATCGAAAGGGGGACGAGGCCGAAGCCTTCCGGATAGATGTCGAGGTCCTCGTCGGCGACGAGAAAGAAATTGTTTCCCGCGGTCGCGCGGAGGCGGCCGATGCCGGGGAGGATGAAAACCTTTTTCTCCTCCAGCTCGGCCCTGATGTCGGCGATGAAATCCCTGAGGGCGCGCGACGCCTCTTCGGCATCGCCGCCGGCAAGGGCGACAAAACGCTCCTCGAGCAGATTGTCCTCGCCGGTCACCTTTTCAAATGACAGCTTCCTGTACGGCGGATTGACCGTAAATCCCCTGTCCGCAAAAGTGGACGGCTCCACCCTCGCCACAAACCGCCCGAGTCCCTTCAGGCTCACGGAGTCGTTGTCGAGGAGGAGATCCTTGATTATATTTGACAGCAATGCTGCGTCCATAGGCAAAAAATCGGTACAAAATTAATAAAATCCGCGGAAAAATCTTACCTTTACACTTTCTGCCCTAAATTATTTGACTGATGAGCAACGCCGCGACAGACACCGCCCTTCTGGACAAAGCCATACGCTTTGCCACGGAGGCCCATTCCGGCACTGAGCGTCGCGGAAAGGGCTACCCCTACATCGTCCACCCGCTCGAAGCCGTTTCCATCGTGGCGAGCATAACCTCCGACCAGGAACTCCTCGCTGCGGCCGCCCTCCACGACACCGTGGAAGACACCGATGTGACCGTGGACCTTCTCCGCAGGGAGTTCGGCGACAGGGTCGCATCCCTCGTCGAGGAAGAGTCCGACGTATTCACCGAAGGGGTCAGCGAGGAGGACAGCTGGCACGACAGGAAGCAGGCGGCGATCGACCGCCTCGCCGCAGCCTCGCGCGACGCCAAGATCGTCGCCCTCGGCGACAAACTGTCCAACGCGAGAGCCATCTACCGCGACTGGATGACCGTCGGGGACGACATCTGGAACATCTTCCACGTCAAGGACAAAGCCTCCCACAAGTGGCACTATGAAGGCCTTGCCGAAAGCCTGAGCGAGCTCTCCGACACCTTCGCCTATCAGGAATTCGCCTTCCTCGTCAAAAAAATCTTCTCCTGAATGGAACCCGTCAAGATCAACATAGAGGACTTTGTCCACTCCGGCGAAGGCGCCAACGGTGAAAGTTTTTTTCACCGCAGCGACCCTTCCATTATGCTGAAGCTCTACAACGAAGGAGCCCCGACAGACATCATAACCGGCGAGTTCGAACTCTCCCGCAAGGTCTATGAGGCCGGTCTTCCGGTCCCGGAGCCCGGAGACCTCGTGACCGACGGCAAAAGGCTCGGCATCCGTTTCCAGAGGATCCCCGGCAAGATTTCCTTCTCGAGGGCCGTCGGGGACAACCCCGAAAGGGTGGAGGAATACGCGCGCCGCTTCGCAAGGCTCTGCCTTAAGCTCCATTCGATCCACCTCGGGAAAGGGAAGTTCAAATCCGTCAAGGATGTGGACCTCAGACTTCTTGAAGAGAATCCATATTTTACGGAGGACGAGAAAAAGAAGGTGGCGGATTTCATCCGCAACGCCCCGGACGGCGATGCGCCCTACCACGGAGACCTGCAGTACTCCAATGCCGTGATTGCCTCCGACGGCAGCGAGTTTTTCATAGACCTCGGCGATTTCGCCTGCGGACACCCGTACTTCGACCTCGGGATGGTCCTTCTCTGCTGCGTCTATGACGACGAAGAATTCATCCGCACTACCTTCCATATGGAAAAGAAGACGGCTCTCGAATTCTGGAAATTCTTCGTAAAAGAGTATTTCGGGGAAGACGCCGACCCTGACGAGATCGAAAAGACACTCCGTCCCTACGCCGGGCTCAAGGTGCTCATCATCGAGCGCAACGCCGGCATTTATTTCCCCCAGTTCCACGAACTTTTAGACGGCATAACGAAATGAAAAGGGACCCGAAGAAAAAGAAAGGCCGCTTCTACAGCGTCGCCATAATAATCACCGCCGCTGTCATCCTTGAGGCCATATCAGGCCTCCAGTACATATTCTCCCGCAAGGCCATCGTGGACGACGTCAGGGAGATCGCCCAGGTCCGGCTGACCAACGCCAACCTCCTCCTGAGCGAAGCCATGCACGCCGTGGAGGTCGCCGTGGACAACGTTACGGGCTTTGTTACCGCCAACCTGGATCACCCTGACAATATGCACAGCATCACCAGCGGCATAGTCAGGATCAACAACTCCATCGTCGAATGCGGCATCCTCTTCAAGAAAGACTATTTCCGTTCGAAGCCCGGAGCCTATCACCCTACGACATACAGAGATGACGAAGGCTCCCTTATCAATATAGATTACGGCAAGGAGGATTTCAACTTTTACGAACGCGAGTGGTACCGGGGAGTCATCGACACCGGAGGCGCGAGGTGGACGGACCCGTATATTTCCCACACGAACAATCGTTTTATCTGCACCTACTCCAGGGTCGTCACCGACAAGGACGGCCGGACAATCGGCGTCATCTTCGCCGACATCACCCTCGACTGGCTGCGCGGCATCCTGGAGGAAGGTTCTTCGAGCTACGACAACTCCTTCAGCGTCATCCTCAACGCGAAGGGCCGCCCTGTGATAGACACAAGGGACGGCGACATCCCTGAAGGTTTCTATGACATACGCAAGAGGATGGTCTCACAGGAATCCGGAGACCAGGTGATCGAATACCGCGACACCCTGAGCTATGCCTTCTTCGCCCCGATCGGTTCCCACGGATGGTCGATGGCCATCGTCTGCCCCGAGAACGAGATGTTCAAGAAGTTCCACATGCTTTCACTGGCGCTGTTCATCATGATGCTGCTCGGCCTCGTGGTCCTCATATTGATAGTGGTCCTGTCGGCAAGGAACGACAGGCGCTTCCGGGCCATCGAGGGCGAGACCCAGAGGATGGAGGACGAGCTCCTCGTAGCCCACGGGATCCAGATGGGAATGCTCTCCAAGACATTCCCCCCCTTCCCCGACAGGGCTGAAATTGACCTTTTCGCCTCGCTTAAGCCCGCGAAGGAAGTAGGCGGCGACCTCTACGACTATTTCATCCACGAGAACACCCTCTGGTTCTGCATCGCCGACGTGAGCGGCAAGGGCGTCCCCGCGGCGCTGATGATGGCCCTCGCGCGCAGCCAGTTCCGCACCGAAGCCCGCCACGGAGTGTCTCCGTCCGCCGTAATGTCGGCCCTCAACATGGCCATGTCCGAGGTCAACGAGGCCAATTTCTTCGTAACGATGTTCATCGGTGCCCTGGACCTTTCGAGCGGCGCTCTCCGCTACTGCAACGCCGGACATAATCCGCCCGTCATAATCTCCGGAGGCAAGAAATCCTTCCTGCCGGTAGAGCCGAACCTGCCGTTCGGCCTGCTGTTCGATTTCCACTACAAGTGCGCCGAGATGACACTCGAAGAAGGAAGCACCATTTTCCTCTACACCGACGGTCTCACCGAGGCGGAAAATGTCTCGAAGGAACTTTTCGGCGAAGATAAGATGCTCTCCGTGCTCAGCGCCTATGCCTCTCCCGAGGAGAATATTATGGCCCTTTCTGAGGCCGTAGCCGTCCACTCGGAAGGCGCGGTCCAGAGCGACGACCTCACGATGCTTGCCGTACGCTTCAACAAGTGCGTGCGGAAGAGCCTTACCATCTCCAACAAGACGGAGGAGCTCGCCGCAATCCCTGAGTTCGTGGAGAGCCTCGGCATGGAAGACGACATCACCCAGAAGGTCTGCCTCGCCCTGGACGAGGCCGTGACCAACGTAGTCCTCTACGCTTATGACGAACCCGGAGCAGGCGAAGTAGTGATAGACGCTCTCCTGACGGATGAAAAGGTCTCGTTCCTTATCAGCGATTCCGGAAAGCCCTTCAATCCGCTTTCCGCCGCGGAGCCCAATCTCGACCTCCCCGGCAGCGAGCGTCCGATAGGAGGCCTCGGCATTTTCCTCGTAAAGAAGCTGATGGATTACGTCTATTACCGCAGGGACAGGAAAAAGAACTTATTAAGGATTACTAAAAACTTAGGATAACCATGGAATTAAATTTTGTAAAAGAAGGGATTACTCTTTCCATTACCGTAAAGGGAAGGCTTGACACCATCACCTCCGGCGATTTCATGACCGCAGTGATGGAGAAGCTGGAAGAGGATGTCGCGATCGTCTCCATCGACTGCTCCGAGCTTACCTACATCAGCAGCTCCGGTCTCCGTGTGTTTATGACGATCTACAAGAAAACGGCTCCGAAGGGCGGCAAACTCATCCTGAAAAACCTCACTCCCCAGGTCGGAGAGGTCCTCAACATCACCGGGATGGCCAACCTTTTCACCATCGAATAATGGACTCCCGCGCCAAAGACTACGGTCTGGATCTCCACTGCACGATGATTCTTGAGGCATACCGGGAGTTTCTCCCGTCATTCCGGAGGGTCTTGGAGATTGTGTTGTCGGAACTTCAGCGCATCATCGACGAGTCGGGCCTTTTCATATCCGGCATCGAGGGCAGGGTCAAGACCGAAGAGTCACTCGCCGGCAAACTGGAGCTCAAGGGCTCCAAGTACCGCACCCTCTGCGACATAACCGACATAGTCGGCGCCAGGGTCATCACCTTCTACGGCGAGGATGTGGACAAGATATCCTCCCTTGTGGACAAGGCCTTCGATGTGGACTGGAAAGAGTCCGTGGACAAGAGAAGGCTCCACGCGCTCGACAGCTTCGGCTACGATTCGCTCCACTACATCTGCTCCCTCCCGGAAAGGCTTTGTGAGGGAGAATCGCTGCCTGCGCTGAAGGACATCCGTTTCGAAATCCAGATGAGGACCGTCCTGCAGCATGCCTGGGCGACCATCAGCCACGACACCGGCTACAAGTCCGGTTTCGAAATCCCCCGGGAGCACCTGAGGAACCTCAACCGCCTGGCCGGCGTGCTGGAGCTCGCCGACGAGCAGTTCAGCCTCATCCGTTCATCCATCAACGACTACCGCCGCAAGGTCGATTCCCTTGTCAAGGGCGGCAAGTTCGAAGAAGTTCTCCTTGACGGTGACACCTTCCGCAGTTACCTCGAACTCAATCCCTTCGAGTTCCTGATGAAGCGGATTGCGATGATCAACCAGGCCGAGATCCAGAAATCCTCCTCGATGCCCTATCTCAAAGTACTTCAGGACCTCGGGTTTACCACCCTTGCGGATGTCGAGAATATGAGGATAAGGTACACCGATGCGGCCTATCACCTGGCCGTAAGCCAGCTCGGCGGCACTGACATCGACATAATCACCTCGTCAGTCGCCCTTCAGGATCTCCTGACCGTCTATATTATTTCCAATGGAGGAGGCGAAAAAGGACTCGAAAAGATGTACACCACCGTCGGTGGCCCCTCGGCCTACAACGCAGTGCGCGCAAAGCAGGTTTTCGCCGCAGCGGCGGAGCTTCCTTTCATGAAGAAGGATTTTTGAAAAAAAATTTGCAAACTCACCAAAAAGTAGTACCTTTGCAATCCCGGAGAGAAAGCCGCGAAATTCCTCCTTAGCTCAGTTGGTTAGAGCATCTGACTGTTAATCAGAGGGTCGTTGGTTCAAGTCCAACAGGGGGAGCCCCAGAAAGCGCTCGCGATATTTTCGCCGGGCGTTTTTTTTTATATGGGTATTTTCCTTATATTTGCCAATGTGGCAATTATTTAAATTCTTCATTACTATGAAAAAAGCTATTTTCTTCCTGTGTGTCGCTGCAGCGGCCGTGGCCATGGTGTCCTGCAAGGAACTTGCGGACCAGCTTGTCAATGTCCCCAACTTCGAAGTGAGCGAAGATGTCTACAGCGGGCAGACCCAGCAGATTCACAAACTCAGCCTGTGCAAATTTGAGTTCAGCGCCGAGGACTATACACAATGGGTCGCAATTGAACCGGAAAACTCGGACGGAAAGGTATTCGCCACCTATTGGATCCATGTGGCGACTTCCGCTTGTAAACCTGTCGTCATCACCGCAAAGAACGCCGAAGATGCTTCGGTGGAGCCTGTCAGCAAGACAGTCAAGATCCATCCCTGGCTGCTCTGTTTCAGCAAAAAGAACGGTGACAACTGGGAGAGGATGGAAGGTCTGGACAATGTCTTCGGCGCCGGAGCCGGGACATATCGCATCCAGATGGTGGCCCTCAAGGACAAAGGCAACATCTTGGACAGCAAAGACCTGTATGATGTCGATTCTTTCATCAGGAGTTTCAACCCCAGGGAAGAAGGAAAGCTGAACTGGAGTTATGAAAGTGGCGTAAACATCGTCAAGGAAGGCAATACCTACCTTGAATTCACGCTGAATGGCAATGAAGGCGAATTGCACTTCGGGGCATCCCTCGGCTCCGGCAGTATGGGTTATGCCAAAAACGCCATCATCAACACCGCGGGCTAGCAGTCCGTTCCGCCGGTTTCCAACGCATAAGACCGGCAAGTTACCATCCTATAAAGAAAGCACCTGCGATATTTTCGCCGGGCGCTTTTTTTTATTAAATTTGTACCGGCGATATTTTCGCCGGGCGCTTTTTTTTATTAAATTTGTACCGATTTTTTGCATAGCGATGCAGTATGGTCAGAAGAAAAGGGAATAAGTTTTTTCAAGATATAGAAGTTCCGTGCTATGACGTGGACGCGAGGTTCCGGATGAAGCCGGCGTCGTTCATGGACTTTGCACAGGAGCTGGGAAACAGCGCGGCCGACGGAATAGGGTTCGGCTTCGACTATCTGCAGAAGAATGGGGTGGCCTGGGTCCTTTCCAGGATGCATTTCCATTTCGACAAGGCCCCTCGGTGGAGGGACGCCCTGACCCTGAGCTCCTGGAGCAAGGGCCCCGACGGGCTGTTCTTCCTGCGCGATTTCAGGCTGGAAGGCCCGGAAGGGGAGTCCTATGTCCGCTGCACCAGTTCGTGGCTTCTTGTCGATACTGTAGCCCACAGGCTTTTCCGTGACCCTATAGGCGCCGGTATCCTTGCGACCGGAGGAGAAGATTCCGACGATGCAATCGAAGAGCGCGCTCCTAAGATCACGATGCCGAAGGGAGTGGAGCCGGAGGAGGCGGGGACCGTCGTCTCTTCCTACTCCGACATCGATTTCCTCGGCCACACCAACAATGCCCGCTACGCCGTCTGGTCTATGGACGCCATCCCATACGAGGATGCTTCCTCGCTCGCGGTCACCGATTTTTATATCAATTTCAACCATGAAGTCAGGCCGGGAGAAAGGGTACTTCTCCGGAGAGTAAGGACCGCGGCTCCGGACGGCGGGGCCGATTACTGTGTGGAAGGCCTCCTTGAGGGACACAACTGTTTCACCGCGAGAATAATTCTCGCCGCTTCAGAATAAGGATATGTCAGAAATTCTCAACGGCGTGGTCCGTGACATCTTCATACTGGCCCTGGTGATGGGCCTCGGTCTTCTGTTCGGTAAGTTCAAGGTCAAGGGAGTGTCCATAGGTGCGACCTGGATACTTTTTATAGGCATCGTGGCAAGCCATTTCGGCCTGATCGTAAGCCCCGGGACCCTTGCCTTCGTCAAGGAGTTCGGCCTTATCATATTCGTCTATTCGATCGGCCTCCAGGTCGGCCCCGGTTTCTTCCATTCCTTCGCTTCAGGAGGAGTGAAGCTCAACCTTATGTCCCTGCTCCTCATAGTGATCGGAGCAGGAGTGACGGTGGCCCTGAGCGCTATCTTCGGTGAAGACCTCGCTACGATGACCGGCGTCATGTCAGGTGCCGTGACGAACACCCCTGGCCTCGGCGCCGCGCAGCAGACGCTCGCGGATGCCACCGGAGCCAATCCCTCCATCCTCGCTTCCGGCTATGCCGTGGCCTACCCTCTCGGCGTTCTGGGCGTAATCCTTGTCCTGATTGTCTCCAAGGCGATGTTCAAGGTCGACATAAAGAAGGAGAAGGCCGCCCTCGACGGAGAAAACGTGTCCGAGGACCAGGCCCGGCGCATGCACTGCCAGGTTGAGAATCCGGCCGTCTTCGGCCACAATCTCAGCAATCTGATGAAGGACGTCAGTGCCAGTTTCGTCGTCTCCCGCATCATGCACGACGGCGAGATCTCCATCCCCGGCCCCGACACGGTCCTCAGCCAGGGCGACAAGCTTCTCATAGTCACATCCCAGAAGTATGTCGATATGATCCGCATCCTCTTCGGCGAGGAGATTCCCATGCACGTCACCGACTGGCAGGAAATGGACCATGTGATGATAAGCAGAAAAGTGACGGTGACAAAGTCGTCCCTTACCGGCAAGAAGCTAGGCGAGCTTAACATCCGTGCCAAATACGGCGTCAGCGTGACCCGCATCAAGAGGGCGGGCATCGACCTCGTGGCCCGTCCGAACCTGTATCTGCAGATGGGCGACCGCCTCCTTCTCGTCGGCCCCGCCAAGGGCATCGACGGCGTGTCGGAGCTCGTCGGAAACGCCGACGCCGCCCTCAACAAGCCGAACCTCATCCCCGTTTTCCTCGGGATAGTCCTCGGTGTCCTGTTCGGATCCATCCCCATCCATTTCCCCGGCATCCCGCAGCCTGTCAAGCTCGGTCTTGCCGGCGGACCTCTCATCATAGCGATCCTGATAGGCTATTTCGGCCCCAAATGGAGAATCACGACGTACACGACGACAAGCGCCAACCTCATGATCCGTGAGATAGGTCTGTCGCTGTTCCTCGCCGCCGTCGGCCTCGGTGCCGGCGAAGGTTTCGTAAGTTCGATAGTCGCAGGCGGCTACTGGTGGATACTCTACGGTTTCCTCATCACCGTCATCCCGACATTCATCATTTCGCTTATCGCGAGATATGCCCTGAAGCTCAACTTCCTGCAACTGTGCGGCCTTGTCGCCGGCGGCATGACCAACCCCATAGCCCTCGGCTTCGCCCAGAGCAACTACGACCAGGATTACGTATCCGTGAGCTACGCCGCCGTCTATCCGCTGACGATGTTCCTCAGGGTCCTGGCCGCCCAGATTCTCATCCTTATCGCCGTCGCGTGATGTTTGCCCTTGAGTACCCATACAATCCCGCTCCGGTGCTGCCGCGTCCGACCGCGCAGTCGCCGGGAAGGAAGCGTTTCCCCGGCTCCGAGATGCTTCCCGTCATAGACGAGAACGGCATCGTCACGGGCCAGGCCTCAAGGGAGTACTGCCACAGCGGCTCCCACCTTCTCCACCCGGTTGTCCACCTCCACATCATAGACCGTTTCTCGCGGATTTACCTCCAGAAAAGGGCCCTGACCAAGGACCTCTGTCCGGGGATGTGGGACACTGCCGTCGGAGGCCACGTGACTTATGGAGAAGAGGTCGAAGAGGCCCTCTACAGGGAGGCCTCCGAAGAACTCGGCCTCACTGCATTCAACCCGTATTATCTCGGGACGGACCTCTACGAGACGGAGCGCGACAGCGAATTCGTCGTCATATTCGCGGCGGTGGGTTCCTATGAACTTTCGCCGCATAATGCCGAAGTCAGCGAAGGCCGCTGGTGGACGATGGAAGAGATAGACGAAAACCTCGGCAAAGGGGTGTTCACTCCTAATTTTGAGGGTGAATTCGCCAAGATCAGGAAGACCCTCGAATCCCTCCTCTGATGACCCAGGACCTGGATAAATTCATACTCGACCAACTTTCGGTCTGGCCTGCGATAGCCCACAACTACCGCGCTCTACGGAGCATACAGGTAAAGCGGGTTGTCGTCGACGGCCTGCCGGTGACGGTCCAGTGCAACCCTCAGCGGCTCATTTCTACCGCCGCGAGGACGGACGAGGCCTACCTCGCATCCCGCAAATGTTTCCTCTGCGCGGAGAACCGCCCGGCGGAGCAGCATTCCTTCCGGCTCGAGGGCCGCAAGCGCCGCCGCTACGACGTGCTGGTCAACCGCTATCCCATATTCCCGAAACACCTTGTGATCGGCGCCGCCGTCCACGAGCCACAGTGCATCTGGCACCGTTTCGTGGATATGCTGGAAATGGCCCGCCAGCTTCCGGAGTACACCGTCTTCTACAACGGCCCGCATGCCGGCGCCTCCGTGCCTGACCACCTCCATTTCCAGGCCTGCCAGAGGGGATATCTTCCCCTGGAAAGGGCCCTCGATATGCTTCTCGGGGAGATAGCTGCCGGGCAGGCCCCGTCTACGGACCTCGAGTATGTCGCGTCCGTGAGAGACGCAGACCTCTACCACTACAGGCGTTACGCCCGCGGCATTTTCGCCCTCAGGGCCCAGACGTCGAAGTCGCTCGCGAAGATGTTCTACCGCCTTCTCGACTGCGCGCCTTTCGAGGACGGCGAGACCGAGCCGCGTTTCAACGCTCTCGCGTGGTTTACCGGGACGGAGTACCGCGCCGTCGTAATGTGCCGCCGCTGCCACCGTTCCAGCCACTACTTTGCCAAGGGCCCGGAACGGGTGACGGTGAGCCCCGGTTGTGCCGACATGGCTGGATTCCTCGTGCTTCCTTTCGAGAGCGATTTCGAGAGGATGGACGCCGACCTCCTCCAGGAGATACTTTCCGAGGTGACGGTAAGCGCCGAGGTCGAGGAGAAGATCCTTTGGCGACTCGTCAGGAAGCAGCCCGAGATTGAAGTCGGCATCATGTCGGCTTCCGAGATAGTTTTCGAAGTGATTTCCGACGGGGCCGGCCCGCAGAAGGTCAGCTACCGCGAGGGCAAGATAGACTACAACGGCACCCTTTACGACGAGCTGGACTTCGAGGCCGTGACCCCGGCGATGCTGTTTGCCGAGCCGTCGTTCATCCTCCACGGTGTCACTATCGGAGTCGGTTTCCACTGGCAGCGCCTTCAGGACCAGACATTTGCCGGCCGCATCAAATTCATCCCCGAGAAAGGGAAGGTTACGGCCATAAATGTGATAGGAGTGGAGGACTACCTCCTCAGCGTCATCTCCTCCGAGATGAAATCCACGGCGGACCTCGAGTTCCTCAAAGCCCACGCAGTGATCTCCCGTTCATGGGTGATGTCGCAGATTAAGGCCCGGAGAGAAGGTCGCAAGACCGTCACCGGACCGGCTTTCGACAATTCGCCGGCCCTTGTGACCTGGCTCGACGCCTCCGTCCGCCGGGACGAGGCTCCGTCCGAAGGTCCGGCCCGCATAGTCAAGTGGTTCGACCACGAGGACCACAAGAAATTCGACGTCTGCGCCGACGACCACTGCCAGCGCTACCAGGGCCTCACGATGGCCATCGGCGACAACGTGCGCCGTGCCATCGACGAGACCTGGGGCGAAGTCCTCAGCTACGGCGGAGAACTCTGCGACACCCGATTCTCGAAGTGCTGCGGCGGTATGTCCGAGCTCTTCTCGACCTGTTGGGGAGATGTGGATTATCCGTATCTGAGCCCTGTCGCCGACCCCTGGTGCGGCCAGGCGGACGCCGCCGTGCTCTCCAAGGTGCTCAACGACTACGACCTCGAGACCCGTGATTTCTACCGCTGGAGCGAGCGCATCCCGATAGGGAAGGCTTCGGACCTCGTAAAGGACCGCACCGGCGTCGACCTCGGCCGCATCACTGCCCTTGAGCCTGTCGAAAAGGGACCGTCCGGCAGGATAAAATTCCTTAAGGTGAGCGGCGAAAAGGGCGTCCTTGAGGTCGGGAAGGAGCTTTTCATACGCCGTATGCTTTCGGACAGCCACCTCAAGAGTTCCGCGTTTACGGCAAAAGTCTCCCCGGAAGAGGTCGTCCTTGAAGGCTCCGGCTGGGGCCACGGAGTCGGCCTCTGCCAGATAGGCGCCGCCGTGATGGCCTCCAGGGGCTTTTCATATAAGGAAATCCTCTCGTTCTACTATCCAGGTTCAACCCTCGGACGATGAAAGCTGAAAGACGAAATCCCTGGCTCTGGGTCCCGACGCTCTATTTTGCGGAGGGCCTTCCGTATTTTATGGTAAACACCATATCCGTCATAATGTTCAAAAAGATGGGTATGGACAACGGGAGCATGGCCTGGTACACATCCCTTCTGTATCTTCCCTGGGTGATCAAGCCCTTCTGGAGCCCCTTTGTGGATCTTATAAGGACGAAGAGGTGGTGGACCGTCGTGATGCAGATCGTGATGAGCGCCGCGTTCTTTCTCGTTGCATTCTCCCTCCCGGGACTTTCTCCGGAGGAAATAGCCGCAGGCAGCGCCCCGTCGTTGTTTTCCATGACTCTCATTCTGTTCTGGATAACGGCATTCGCATCCGCTACCCACGACATCGCCGCTGACGGATTCTATATGCTCGCGCTCCGGGAGAAGGAGCAGTCGCTCTTTGTCGGCATCAGAAGCACCTTCTACCGCCTGTCGTCGCTTTTCGGGCAGGGCGTCCTCGTCGTCATAGCCGGCCTTATTGAAAAGAGTACCGGCGACATCCCTCTTTCGTGGCGCCTTACGGTTATCGTCGCTGCTGCCGTTCTCACGGCGATTTCACTCTACCATGTCTTTCTGATGCCGTTCCCCGCGTCGGATGTAAAAAGGGAGAACACAAGCGTCAGAAGCATACTCGTCTCTTTCGGTGAGACTTTCAGGACCTTCTTCAGAAAGCCCCTCGTATGGCTTACCATCCTTTTCCTCCTGCTTTACAGGCTTCCGGAAGCTCTTGTCGTGAAGATGATCCCGGCCTTCCTCGTGGATCCGGTGACGAGCGGCGGCCTCGGCCTTTCAACCGTAAGCTACGGCCTCGTCAACAACACGGTCGGCGTCATCGGCATCGTGGCCGGAGGCATCCTCGGCGGCGCCTGGGCCTCCAGGGTCGGCCTTAAGCGCTCCCTCTGGCTGATGGGCCTCAGCCTGGCCCTCCCGTGCGTGGTCTATCTCTACATGAGCCTGACGCTCACGCAGTCTATCCCCCTTATCGCAACCTGCGTCTTCATCGAGCAGTTCGGCTACGGATTCGGCTTCACGGCCTATATGCTCTATATGATTTTCTTCTCTGAAGCCCGGGGCCTTCGCCGGCTACATCGAGACCGCCCTCGGCTACAGCGGCTTCTTCGTGCTCGTAATGATAACCTGCCTTGCGACCGTACTCGCCGTGGCGTTGGTCCGCAGGAAAATACCGGCCGGTTTCGGCTGCACCTCAAAATGATGAAAAAGACACTCATAACGGCGATCTTCCTCGCCATCTTCTCCCTGCCGCTTCCGGCCCAGTATTTCTTCGGCTTCGGCGAAGTCAAGACCGGCCTGGAGGTCCTGCGCGACAAGAAATTCGCAGGTCTTGAAGGCAAACGGGTGGGCCTCGTGACGAACCCGAGCGGCGTGGACCGCCGGCTAAGGTCCACCATCGACATCCTGTCCGAAGCCCCGGAAGTCAATCTCGTGGCCCTTTACGGCCCCGAGCACGGGGTACGCGGCGACGTCTGGGCCGGCGGCAAGGTCCAGGA
>CADAXR010000075.1 GCA_902791945.1 uncultured Bacteroidia bacterium | reverse complement strand
GACAATGAGTATATAATGTCTCCGAAAGACCTCTGCACGGTGGAGTTCCTCGACAAGATGGCGGAAGCGGGAGTGAGGGTCTTCAAGATCGAGGGCCGGGCACGCAATGCGGAGTACGTCAGGACCTGCGCCTCGTGCTACCGGCGCGCCGCCGACGCCGTCGAAGCCGGCAGCTTCACGCCGGAGCTCGCCGCCTCCCTGAAGGCCGAGCTCTCCGGCGTTTTCAACCGCGGCTTCTGGGACGGCTACTACCAGGGCGCCCGCCTCGGCGAGTGGTCCTCCGTCTACGGCAGCCAGTCCACGCGCCGCCGCGTCTACTGCGGCCGCATCACCAACTGGTTCAGCCGCATCGGCGTCGCGGAAGTCCTCGTGGAGTCCGAACCCCTCTCCCTCGGCGACGAGGTCATCATCACCGGCCCCACCACCGGCGTCATCTCCTTCACCGTCACCGACCTCCGCGCCGATACCCCACCCTCACCCTCGCCGCTCGGGGCCCCTGCTGGTTCCGCTATAGCGTCGCCGCTCGCCGCCCCTGCCGTCCCTGCCTCACCCTCACCCTCGCCGCTCGTGGCCCCCGCTGGTTCCGCTGCAACCCCAGCAGGGAGGGCCTCTCGGCGTGGCGCCCACGCCAGCCTTCCCACCACCGTCGCGCCTAAGGGCGTCCGGTGCTCCGTCGCCGTGCCCCTCACCGGCCTCCCCGCCGACCGCATCACCATGGACGCCCGCCCCGCCTCCGCTTCTGAGGCTGCTCTGGCCGCCTCCGCTTCTGAGGGCGCTCGCGCCTCCTCCGGGGCCGACTCGCGTGCCGGGGCCTCCGTCACGGAGGAGCCTCTCCACCCGCGCCGCGGTGACCGCCTCTACATCATGCGTGGAGTGTAACTCCCTGACAACGTGTTAATTACTAGAAGTCTTTCCCCTCAAAATTTAGGGGAAAGACTTCTAGTATCTCGCAGATTATCAGGTGCTTGCACTCCACGGAAATATTTGGCGATCTGGCGTTTTGTCGCAGTCGTCATTATAAAACACAGTCCGGCGAGGCGTTCCTTTTCCGGGGCTGGCAGTTTAAAGATATCCTTTACATTTGCAACCCCAAATGTCCTTGTCAGCAGATTGCCTATATGAATAAATTCCAGATGGTTTCCCGGTGAATATTCTTCCTTGAAGCCGAACTCCTTGCCTTGATTTGAGGCGAATGCAAGACAAACCTGGGAGTAGGATCCGTAAAAGGAGATGAGCCTGTCATAGTCTATGCAGTTGTAGGATGAGATGATGTAGTCTGTCAGCTGTTGTATTTCGAGTCTTGTAAGTTTATCGGTCATGGCTGTGAGCCATTTATATTGAAGTGGCTTGTCATGTTTACGGTAATAATCGACCATCTTGACGGCATTTCGAAGGCGGAATCCCGCCTTGGACAGGACAATGGGCTCCGAAAACGGATTTTTGCTTATGGCGTAGGCAAGGAAGGTCCATCTGTAATCTTCAGCCCTCCTGCACAGATTCTTCTCTCCGGGATTATTATACAAATAGGAACAAGCCGACCGTACTTCTTTGAGTCCGGTCCTCTCCGCTCTTCCGAAATGTTCGTTGAATATGGACCCGGAAGAGCCGATACTGATGTTGAACGCTTCCGCATATTGCCTGGTGTATGCCTGGACAAAACGGTAAATACGATGCTTGTCGTCACACTCCACCAATATGTGCAGGTGGTCGTACATAGGGCAAACCCCTATGACACGCACTTTCCACCTCCTTGCTTCCCTGCAAAAGATTGTAAAGAACACCAGGAAATCGGACACGGTGTAGAAAAGGAGGTTACCGCCGATGGTGTTCTGGTAAATATGGACTACTTTAATTTGCGACGCTTCCATCTTGCCACATGATTAAGATTAAACATCGCCCCGAACGCCGACAAGATGAGGATAATTATCCGTTTACGCAAATAAAATTTCCCGTGGAGTGTAATTCGCTGAATAATAGTGGTTTACCATAACTCTTTCCCCTAAATTTTAGGGGGAAAGACTTACAGCATCTCGCGGATTATCAGGCACTTCCACTCCACGACCGCGGCCGCCCCGGTGAGGGCGTGCCGTTAGAGACCGGTCCGGCGAGGGGGGAGATGAGCGGAGGCGGGGAGATTAGTGAGGCGACGTGGGAGAAGGGAGGGAGAGATTAGTGGGGCGACGAGGGAGAAGGGTGGAAGAGATTAGTGAGGCGGCGTGGGAGAAGGGAGGGAGAGATTGGTGAGGCGGCGTGGGAGAAGGGAGGGAGAGATTGGTGAGGCAACGTTGGAGGATGGGTGGGGAGAAAAATTTTGTAATTAGGTGGGGAAGAATTATATTTGAGACTCTAACCATATGTGACACTATGACTGTTAAGATTTCTTTGAGGTACGAGACCCGATGGGGGGAGTGCCTGGTGCTCCGGACCGGAGACAGGACCTGGCCGATGCAATACCTGCCCGGCGGCGTCTGGGCCGTCGATTTTCCCAAGGCCCATTGCAAGGAGGGGACTGAATACTCGTTTGAACTTCTGAGGGACGGCGAGACCGTGCGCACGGAGTGGCGCGGCCACGTGCTCCGTCTCCCGGCAAAGCCGGAGGAGACCGTCCGCATCTTCGAGCGCTGGAGGGACCGCCCGGCCGATTCGCCGTTCTACAGTTCCGCTTTCAGCGACGTGATATTCCGTCACGACAAATCCGGGACGCCCCTTAAGGGCGCCGGCAACGTGACGTTCGCCGTGACCGTCCCGGACGTGCGCCGCGGCCAGGCCGTGGCGATCGCCGGCAGCGGCAGGGCCCTCGGCGACTGGAAGAAGTTCAAGGTGCTCGACGAATCACATTTCCCGGAGTGGGCGATAACCCTCAACGTGAAGGAGTCCTTCGAGTTCAAATTCGTCATCGTTGACAAAAAGACCGGCTCCCCGGTCCTCTGGGAAGCCTCGGACAACCACTATTTCTTCGAAATCCCCCCCAAGGGCGAGTCCCACATCATACGCGATTTCGTCCCCGTCTTCAGGACGGAGCCCTGGAGGGGAGCGGGCACTGCAGTGCCGGTCTTCTCCCTCCGGACCGAGGACAGCTTCGGCATAGGCGAGTTCAACGACATCAAAAAACTCGCCGACTGGGCCGCCCTGACAGGCCAGAGCATTATCCAGCTCCTTCCCATCAACGACACGTCGATGACTCTCACCTGGGCCGATTCGTATCCCTACAACGCCGTGTCTTCCTTTGCGCTCCACCCGCAGTTCATCCACCTGCCGGATGCCGGCGTCCGCGTCGACAAGGCCTACAGGGAGCTCAAGGACTCCCTCAATGCTCTCCCCAAGATAGACTACGAAAAGGTCAACATCGAGAAGATCAAATACCTCCGCAAAGTCTATGAGGTCTCCGGAGAGGAGATCCTTCAGAGCCCCGCCTGCAAGGAGTTCATCGCGGCGGCTGAGGTCGGCTTCTGGTACTTCGTCCAGTACGAGCTCGACATCCAGCTCAAGGAGGCCGTGGCCTATGCCCACGACAAGGGCGTAGTCCTCAAGGGCGACCTTCCGATAGGCGTGAGCCGCCTCAGCGCTGACGCCTGGACCGACCCCGACCTCTTCCACATGGACTCCCAGGCCGGCGCCCCGCCGGACGCCTTCTCGGCGGACGGCCAGAACTGGGGCTTCCCGACCTACAACTGGGAGAGGATGGCCGAGACCGGCTACGCCTGGTGGAAGGCCCGTCTCCGCAAGATGAGCGAGTACTTCGACGCCTTCCGTATCGACCACATCCTCGGATTCTTCCGTATATGGGAGATTCCTATCGAATACAAGAGCGGCCTTATGGGCCACTTCTCCCCGGCGCTCCCGTATCCGGCCGACGAGCTCCGCGCCAAGGGCTTCAACGACTTCACGGACATCTTTATCGAAGACCCGAGGCAGAAGGGCTGGTATCACCCCAGGATCGCCGCGCAGCACACCGACGGCTACGCCCGCCTCAACGACTGGCAGAAATCCGTCTACAACGACCTCTACAACGACTTCTTCTACGTCCGCAACAACGCCTTCTGGAAGGAGCAGGCCATGAAAAAGCTGCCAGCCCTCCTCGGCTCGACAGGCATGCTTGCCTGCGGCGAGGACCTCGGCATGATCCCCGCCTGCGTCCCCGAGACGATGGACGAGCTCAGCATCCTCTCGCTCGAAATCCAGAGGATGCCGAAGGACGTCCACGTCGATTTCGGCGACCCCTCGAAGTATCCCTACAACTGCGTCTGCGCGACCGGCACCCACGACACCTCGCCCCTCCGCGCCTGGTGGGAGGAAGACAGGGACCTGACCCAGAAGTTCTACAACGAGATGATGCACTGCGGAGGCCCTGCTCCCTATTTCTGCGAGCCCTGGGCCGCAGAAATCGTGGTCAAGGACCACCTTGCCTCGCCCGCGATGTTCTGTATCCTGCCCCTGCAGGATTACCTCGCGATCGACGGCAGCGTCCGCTACCAGGGAGACCCGGCCGACGAGAGGATCAACGTCCCCGCCATCGCCCGTCACTACTGGCGCTACAGGATGCACTGCACTATCGAGAGTCTCATCGCTGACCACGGCTTCTCCGCACACCTCCACAGCCTGATCTCCGACTCCGGCAGAGGCAGATAGAAAATTACCTGACTAACCATACAGAAAATGAAAAATGCACTCACAACAGCGCTGGCCGCCCTCCTTGCACTAGTGTGCGGCCCCGGCCTGTTCGCCCAGGGCTACGTGGTCAAGGGCGTCGTGGTGGACGCCCTCGGACCCGTCATCGGAGCCACCGTGATGGAAAAGGGCACCACCAACGGCACCTCGACCGGCCTCGACGGCGACTACTCCCTGACAGTCTCCGCACCGGAGGCCACGGTTGAGGTCAGCTGCATCGGCTATGCCGCGCAGTCGTTCGCCGCCTCCGCCGTCCCCGCGACCGTCACCCTCGTCGAGGACACCGAGTTCCTCGACGATGTGGTCGTCATCGGCTACGGCTCCCTCTCCAAGAAAGAGCTCTCTTCCTCCATCGTCCAGGTGGACAAGGACGACCTCTTCAAGGGCGGTATGAACAACCCGATGGAAATGCTCACCGGCAAGGTCGCCGGTCTCAACATCGTGACGACGGCCGCGGCGAACCCCAACGCCGGTTCTTCGCTGCAGATCCGCGGCGCGACCTCCATCAGCGCCTCCAACGACCCTCTGGTCGTCATCGACGGCGTCCCCAGGACATCGAGTCGATGACCGTCCTCAAGGACGCCGCCTCCGCCGCCATCTACGGCACCCGCGGCGCCAACGGCGTCATCCTCATCACGACGAAGAAGGGCTCCGGCTCGACCGAGAATTTCCACATCAGCTACGACTCCTACTTCGCCTACAACGCTCCGAAGGACATCCCTTCGGTGCTCTCTCCGGACGAGTTCCGCCGCTCCCGCAGGGGCACGGACTACGGCGCCAGCACCGACTGGTACCGCAGCCTCCTCCGCAAGTTCTCCTACGAGCAGAACCAGTACGTCTCCATCGACGCCTCGACAGAGAAGGGCAACTACAACGCCTCGGTCTTCTTCAAGAACGCGACCGGTCTCGACCTCGTCGATGCCAGGATGGAGTACGGCGGCAGGGCCTCCGTAGAGCAGAAATTCATCAACGGACGCCTGCAGGCCAACGCCTCCCTCAGCGCCCGCCGTGTCGATGAGACCTATGGCAACGACGGCATGTTCGACACCGCCCTCTCGATGAACCCCACAATGCCCATCTGGAACGAAGACGGCTCCTTCTATCAGCCCGCTTCCCCGACCGGCGCCCTCAACCCCTACGAGGCCATGGTCAACCGCACCTCCGACGGCCACAGGATCTACCTTCTCGCGACCGCCGGCCTCAAGTGGAACATCCTGATGAGGGATAACATGCAGCTCTCCACCAGCGTCAACTACACTCTCGACTACAACGACTACAAGTCCAACTACTGGACCCCTTCGGACTCCGGCGAGTCCTACTGGGGCGGCTACGACGGCCACGCCAGCATCTCCTACCAGAAGTGGCAGACCAACCACCTGGAGTGGCTCGGCAATTATGGGCTCTACCTCCCGAACCACACCCTGCAGGCCGTCCTCGGCTACTCGTTCGAGTCTTTCGCGACCGAGAGCTTCAACGCCGAGAACTACGACTTCCAGTACGACAACATGCTCTACAACAACCTCTACCAGGGGTCGTACCTCAGGGACACCACCGGGAACCACGCCAACATGGGATCCTACAAGGAGACCTCGAGGCTCATCGGTTTCTTCGGCCGCGTCAACTACAACTGGAAGAACCTCATCTTCGCTTCGGCTTCCCTCCGCGTCGAGGGCGCCTCGAAGTTCGGCGCATCCCACAAGTGGGGCGTCTTCCCCGGCGCTTCCATCGCCTGGGAAATGGCCGGGATGAAATTCATCTCCGACAACACGCAGGCCGTCCAGAGCCTCAAGCTGCGTCTCAGCTACGGCCGCACCGGCCGCTCCAGCTTCGGCTCCTACCAGTCCCTCGCGACCTACAGCAACAGGGGCAATTACTACATGGACGGCGAATGGATAGCAGGTTTCGCACCTGAAAAGAACCAGAACCCCGAGCTCGCCTGGGAGTTCCTCGACAGCTTCAACTTCGGTATCGACTTCGCCTTCCTCGGCAGCCGTCTGCGCGGCAGCATCGACCTGTTCGACCGCAGGAGCAAGGACCTGCTCTACACCAGCGGCGCTCCCCAGCCCCCGTTCGTCTATTCGACCATCCTCAAGAATGTCGGCGTCACGGACAACAAGGGTATCGAACTTTCCGTCGATTTCGACGTGTTCCGCCACAGCAGGGCCTTCCAGTGGACGACGGGCGTCAATATGTCCTTCGGAAAGACCTGGCTCAAGCACCTTTCGGACAACGCCACCTATATGGAACTCTACGGGAAGCCCGGCCTCGGATCCAGCGAGTATTTCTTCCGCGTCAACGACGGCGAGGAGATCGGCAAGATCTATGGCTACCGCTACCTCGGCGTCGATGAGAACGGCAATATGCTCATCGCCGACGGCGACGGCAACCCGACCAACGTCACCAACGCCAACCCTGACTGGAAGACCTACGTCGGCAACACCGTGCCGAAAATCTTCCTCTCCTGGAACAACACCTTCCGCTACAAAGGCTTCGACCTCAATCTCTTCTTTACCGGAGCCTTCGGCCACAAGATCTTCAACATGAGGCAGTACGGAATGGGCCTCATCGGGACCAACGGCGGCGGCAACGTCTATCGCAGCGCCTACACCGACTTCAGCTACATCAAGACAGGCGGCGGCGTTATCACGGATTTCTTCCTCTACGACGGCAGTTTCTTCAAGCTCCAGACGGCGACCCTCGGCTACAACTTCAAGACCGAAAAATGGAAGCACGTCGACAGCCTCAGGCTCTATCTCGCCGGCAAGAACCTGTTCACCATCACGAGATATAACGGGACCGACCCGTCCCTTGTCAACTCCAACGGACTTACCCCCGGCATCGACACCAACGGCGCCTATCCTTCGGCAGTCCAGATTACTTTCGGTGTGACCGCACGATTCTAAATGACGACGATTATGAAAAAGAATATATTCATAACAGTGCTTGCGGCCGCCGTAGCGGTCTCCTGCGTCAACCTCGACGAGAAGGTCTATTCCTCCCTCGACAAGGGCGTCTTCTATCAGAACGAGAACAGCGTCAAGGCCGCTGTCGCCTCCGTCTACAACGAGGCCCAGAGCAACCTCTCCGAAAAGATGTTCTACCTCCAGGAGTATTCCGCCGACCAGATGGCCTGGCGCATCTGGAACGACGGCTGGGGCTACGACGAGGGTGAGAAATACGTCCTCTCCGTCCAGAGATGGAACTCCGAGTCGAAGATCATCCTCCAGGCCTGGCAGGAGTCGTGGACGACCATCGGCCTTGCCAACAACATCATCTACGACCTCCAGACCATAGATCCTTCCGACCTCAAGATGTCCAGGGAGCAGTTCGACTCCTACATCGCCGAACTCC
This sequence comes from uncultured Bacteroidia bacterium, assembly GCA_902791945.1. Classification (GTDB taxonomy): domain Bacteria; phylum Bacteroidota; class Bacteroidia; order Bacteroidales; family UBA932; genus Cryptobacteroides. The sequence goes on along the minus strand of CADAXR010000075.1, from coordinate 9,660 downwards.
GCACCCTCAGGGCCTGGTGCTACTACATCAATTTCCAGGCGTGGGGCGGCTCCCTGCCGCTGTGCAACACCGTCAGCGACGAGGTGCCCCCGAGCGAATCCCGCCGCCTCGGAAGCTTCGAGGCCGGCTGCCGGAGCATCTACGATTTCATCGCGACGGAGCTTGACGAATCGGTCGACCTCCTTCCGAAGGGCAAGGTCAACCGCATGAACCAGGCGATGAACCGCATGCTTCGCGCCCAGCTCGCCCTCAACGCCGGGCTTTTCATCGGCGAGGAGCGCTACGACGAGTGCGCCGACATCTGTGAAAAGATCATCGGCGGCGATTACGGCACCTACAGCATCGTCTCCGACTACCGCGATATCTTCAAATACGGCAACAGGGCCTGTCCTGAGGTCATTTTCGCGTTCGCCTGCGAGGACGGCCAGTCCCCGTTCAACATGGGCAACACCCGTAACCTCAAGGGTCTTCCCTACAACTGGAAAAACATAATGGGAGACCCCGACAGCGACGCCAGCGGCTGGAACTGCGAGATAGTGGTTCCTTCCCACGACAACAGCGGTGAAATCCTCTCCCTCGGCGGGACTGACACCGGCGGCGAGAGCTTCCTCGGCGAGGCGTACGGCGACAAGCTCGGCGCCGTCTATGAGAGGTTCGACGACAGGGATATCCGCAAGAAGGCCTACAGTTGCCCCTCCGGCGTCTGGAACGGCGGCCTTTTCCTCAAAGGCGCCCAGTACGAGTACGGCACGACGTCCCCCGTCAAGGCCGATGCCGACCGCGACGGAATGGACCTCGTCTATGTGGACCAGCTGGCCACTTTCCGCAAGCCCGCGAGCGTGAAGCCGGTGATGTCGCCCTACTACGGCGAGGTCAATTCGGGCTACAGGCTCATCAAATATCCCATGTATCCCGCGACTTCCGGCATCGATTTCCGCAACATCGACAACGTCGAGTTCCGACTCGCCGAGGCCTACTATATGCTTGCCGAATGCAAGCTGCGCTCCGGTGACGCCGGCGGCGCGAAAGACCTTGTGGATACCGTCCGCGGGCGCTATTTCTCCTCCTCCGACAAGGAGGCGGCCCTCGCCGTCCCGGGCCCCGGTTTCGAGGAGTTCGACCTCGACTGGATGCTGTCCGAGTGGGGCAAGGAGTTCCTCTCCGAGGGGCGTCGCAGAAGGACGGACCTCCGTCGCTACGACAAGTTCACCCAGGGCCAGTGGTGGTTCTTCGGCCGCGCCACGGATGTGGACGGAAGCCTTATCCCAGTGAAGCGTGACCGCAAGTACGAGTGGTACCCTCTGCCGCAGTCGGCCTTCCAGACCAACTCCGGCCTCCAGCAGACCCCGGGTTATTGATTATAAAGCACTTGTGATATGAAAAAGATACTTTATATACTTTCAGCCGCAGCGCTTCTCGCCTTCGGCCTTGCCGGATGCTCCGAGAAGGAGATAGTCTTCGAGCACGAGAAGCAGGCTTCCGCGGTCCAGGCGGGGAAGATACTCATCGAGGCTATAATGCCCGTCTCGACGCGTGAGAGCGACGACCTCTACATCGCAGGCCCCTTCGCGGGAGACTCCGCGACTGTCGTGAGCGAGCCGACCGGCAAATGGAAACTCGCCCACTCGGAGAGCGTGGCGGAAAAATGGTGCATCTACCTTGATCCCGCATCGTTCAATTCCGGTTTCAGCCTCGCCGACGGTTTCTTCTTCGTCAATGTCCAGCAGGGCATCGAGCGTTCCGTGGACGACGGCCCGTTCTATCACACCCTCGACGCGAAGGCGGGCGAGTGGTACAACATCTATGTCGACCGCTGGAGATCCTACTTCAACGGCGGTGGCGGAGGCGGCGTCGACGAGCCGTTCCCTTCACTCGAAGGCTGGGGCATCTTCGTCGAAGACGGCACGTCCTGGAGCGAAATCGCGATGTACGCCTGGATATCCGACTCTCCCGAGCCGTTCGGAGGATGGCCCGGAATGGCCTCGACCGGCACCTGGACCTACGGCGGAGTGACCTACACCTACTTCGACACCGGTTCCTCCAACACCGGCAAGACAGGGCTCAATCTCATCTTCAACAACAATAACGGCGGCTCCCAGCTCGAGAATTTCGATTGCCTGAGAGGCGTCACCCTCGACCGCCACTACTTCTTCTCCCTCACCGACGACAGCGTCACCGCCCTTGAGGCCCCCGACGCGGCCGGCGGAGAGCCTTCCGGCGGCAGTGAGCCCGGTGGCGGCGATGAACCCGGTGGCGGAGACGAGCCCGGCGGTGGAGATGACCCCGGCGGCGACGATCCTCCCGGACCCGGTCCGGATGATCCTCCGGGACCCGGCCCTGACGACCCTCCGGGCCCCGGTCCGGACGACCCTCCGACGCCTTCGACGACGTACTATATCTGCATCCTCGACGAGACGGGCTGGACGGCATCCGCCCGCGGCATCTGGATGTGGAACGACGGCGGCAACCTGTTCTCCGCCTGGCCGGGCCTCACGGAATTCACCACCGAGACGGCCGGAAGCTACTCCTACAAGAAGTTCGAGCTCCCTTCAACCACTGAAGCGACGGCCTACAGCCTCATTTTCAACGATGGCGGGGCCGGCAGTCAGCTGGACCTCCCGGGCGCCGATTTCACTTCCGCGACGACCCTCTATTACAGGGTAGGTCCTTCGGCTGCGGTTGCGGTTACGGATCCTTCGAATCCGGAGTCGCTCCCTGCCCCTCCTTCTACCCCCTGGGCCATCGTCGGAGACTTCAACGGGTGGAACCCCTCATCGGGGACCATCCCTCTTGAAGCCGAAGGTGACTCCTACTCGGCCCACTCCGTGACCCTCGGCGGCACCTTCAAGTTCGTAAAGAACGGCTCCTGGACGGTGAACCTCGGTCTTCCTTCCGCAGGCGACCCCACTCCTCTCGAGACGGATATCGCCCTTGTGCAGGACGGCCAGAACCTTTCACTCGCTTCCGGGACCTACACGATTTATCTCAACGGTGCGGACGGCTCTTCGCCGTACGTATGGATCAAAGCGGAATGAAAAAGCTATCGATACTGATTCTTGCGGCGGCCGCCATCGTGGCCGCCGCTTCCTGCAAGGAAGACAAGAACCGCGTCATCCAGATTTATGAGGCCGTAAAGCCTTCTGTCGCGGTTCCTGCGTCTTCAACGAAGCACCACATCTTCTATGAAGCCAATCCGAAGGTCTTCGGCACGAGCGGGCAACTTGCCGCCATCGAGCAGCACTATTCGATGATGAACCCCTTCGGCTTCGATGTCCTCTGGCTCATGCCCATCCACCCGACCGGCACCGTCAAATCCATCGGTTCTCCCTACTGCATAAAGGATTACAAGGCGATCCGTCCCGAGATCGGCACGATGGATGAATTCTCGGCTTTCGTGTCTATATACCACGCCGATCCGGGAAAGAAGATCATTCTCGACTGGGTGGCGAACCACACTGCCTGGGACCACCCATGGGTTACCGAGCACCCGGACTGGTACACCAAGGACGGGCAGGGAAACATCGTCTATCCCGAGACCTGGACCGACGTCGCGGACCTCAACTATTCCAACAATGACCTTCGCGAAGCGATGATAGACGCTATGGCCTTCTGGGTGAACCTTGGCATCGACGGCTTCCGCTGCGACTACGCCCACGGTGTCCCGGACGACTTCTGGACAGATGCGATCGCCCGGCTCAGACAGATTAAACCGGACCTTCTCATGCTCGCCGAGTCGGACTACGAGAGACTCTACGACGACGGATTCGATGTCATATTCAGCCGCCCGCTGAAGGCCGGCCTCGTGGACCTTTTCGCCCGCCGGATCACCCCGGAAGCGTTTATGGCTGAGCGTTATGCCTCCGTAGTGGCAAGCATCCCGGACGGCAAGACCAAGCTCTTTTTCACAACCAACCACGATGACGCCTCCGAGATAAGCCCCGTGAAGCAGTTCCCGGGGGAGACGGCGTCGATATCGGCCTTCCTTCTCGCGGCGGCTCTCAACAGTTCGCTTCTCATCTATTCTTCGCAGGAGATCGGCTACCCGGACAAGCTCAATTTCTTCACGAGCCCCGTTCTCGACTGGACTTCCAACTGGGAATACTCCGCAAAACTGAACAACGCGATGTCGACGTTCCTCGGTTTCGACCGCGAAGGAGGCTTCAGGAGCTATGTTTCCCCGAGCGCGCTGTGGATTGTCTATGACAACGGCTATCTCGCCGTGAACACGACAGGGGAGAGAGTGAAAGTACAGATTCCGGCGGAAGTCCCGCAGTCCGAAGACAAGGACAAGAGGAAGACCAATGTCGAACTGGAGCCCTACGGGTACAAGTTAGAGTGGTGGCCTTCGGGGAATTAGGAGACCCTGCTATTTTTTATTTAAGGAATTTTTCTTATGTTTGTGGGCTAAACCGCAAACACTAAAACTCGCCGTAAATGAGTGAGAAACGTTCCTTATCGTTCTGGCAGATGTGGAATCTGAGCTTCGGATTCCTCGGAGTCCAGATAGCCTACGCGCTCCAGAGCGCAAACATAAGCCGTATATTCGCAACCCTCGGGGCCGACCCCCACACCCTCAGCTTCTTCTGGATCCTTCCGCCGCTGATGGGCATGATTGTCCAGCCCCTCATCGGAAAGTACTCCGACAGGACCTGGTGCAAGATGGGCCGCCGCAAGCCTTACCTTCTTGTCGGCGCCATCATCGCGGTCCTCGTGATGGTCTTCCTGCCCAACGCCGGAAGCATCAATTTCTCCGCGAGGGTGTTCCTCGGGCTCAATGCCGCCATGTGGTTCGGCCTCTTCAGCCTCATCTTCCTCGACACCTCGATCAACATCGCGATGCAGCCCTTCAAGATGATGGTCGGCGACATGGTAGGAGAGGAGCAGAAGACCGAGGCCTACTCCATCCAGAGCTTCCTCTGCAACGCAGGAAGCCTGTTCGGCTACCTCTTCCCGATTTTCTTCACCTGGATAGGCATAGCCAACGAGGCCCCGGAGGGCGTCATTCCCGACTCCGTCAAGGTCTCCTTCTACGTCGGCGCCGCCATCCTCATCCTCTGCGTCCTCTACACCTTCTTCAAGGTCAAGGAGATGCCTCCGAAGGAGTACGCCGAGTTCCACGGCATAGAGAAAAAGGATGTCATTTCGAGCGAAGCCGAAGGCGTAGTCGAGAAATCTCATGACGACGGCCTTTTCCGCCTTCTCGTGAAGGCCCCCGCGACCTTCTGGACGGTCGGTCTCGTGCAGTTCTTCTGCTGGGCCGCGTTCCTCTACATGTGGACCTACTCCAACGGTATGCTCGCCGCCAACTGCTGGGGCATAGACCCCGCCGCGGAAGGCGCGACGGCATCCTCGGCCTACCAGGCGGCCGGCAACTGGGTCGGCGTCGTCTTCGCCGTCCAGGCCGTCGGCTCAATCCTCTGGGCCATGGTCCTGCCGCGCTTCAAGAGCGTGAAGCTCGCCTACGTCGTGAGCCTCCTCATAGGCGCCGCGGGCTTCATCTCGCTGTTTTTCATCCACGACCGCTACCTTGCGGCCGCCGCCTACTTCCTTGTCGGCGCCGCCTGGGCCGCGATGCTAGCCCTCCCGTTCACCCTCCTCACCAACTCCCTTGAGGGCAACCCCCACATGGGCAGCTACCTCGGCCTTTTCAACTGCACCATCTGCCTCCCGCAGATAGTCGCGGCGGCGACCGGCGGCCTCGTGCTGAGCCTCGTCGGAGGGAAGCAGCCCATGATGCTCGTGATGGCTGGTATCTACCTCGTCGTCGGAGCGGCCTGTGTCGGCCTTATCAAAGTCAGAAAGCAATCTTAGCTAATATATTTTCAATTAAAATTCACTGATGAAAAGATTACTAACCGCAGTGGCCCTTATGCTCTTCGGGAGCATTTTCGCCACATCTGTGCTCGCCCAGGGCGGGCATCAGGTCAAGGGAACGGTAGTCGACGCCCAGGGGCCCGTTATCGGGGCCACAGTCCTGGAACAGGGGACCTCGAACGGTACCTCGACAGGACTTGACGGAGAATACGTTCTCTCAGTCTCCAAGGCTGATGCAGTAGTTGAAATCAGCTGCATCGGTTATGCGAGCCAGACTTTTCCGGCGTCCGCAGTCCCTGCGACAGTGACGCTTGTCGAGGACACCGAGTTCCTCGACGATGTCGTCGTCATCGGCTACGGTACCGTCAAGAAGAGCGACCTCACCGGTTCCGTCGCGACCATCAAGGCCGACGACATCAACAGGGGATCCATCACTTCCCCGAGCCAGGTCCTCCTCGGAAAGGTTTCCGGCCTTAACATTATCCCTGCTTCCGGCCAGCCGGGCGCTTCCGCTACGATCCGTATCCGCGGCGCCGCCTCGCTGAACGCGAGCAACGATCCTCTCATCGTCATCGACGGCGTTCCCGTGACGGGCGACGGCGGTGCCGGTATGGGAGACCCTCTCGCTTCCGTCAACCCCAATGACATCGAGAGCTTCTCCGTTCTCAAGGACGCTTCCGCGACCGCCATCTACGGTTCCCGCGCTTCCAACGGTGTCATCATGATCACCACCAAGAAGGGCACCGGCACTTCCGGCCAGATCAAGGTCAACTACACCGGCAGCGTTTCCCTCAAGCAGAACTACTCCACCATCAAGATGATGGACGGTGACAGCTTCCGTGAATACATCACGGCCAATCACCCCGAGAAGGCCGATTTTCTCACGGATGAGTCGACCGACTGGCAGAAGAAGATCTACCGCATCGCCATCCAGACCGACCACAACGTCAGCGTGACCGGCGGCAAGAAGGTTCCTTTCCGCGCCAGCCTCGGTTACAACCTCGACCAGGCGACCCTCAAGACCGGTGACAACCAGAGGGGCAACATCGATGTCAGCCTCTCGCCGAAGTTCTTCAAGGATCACCTCTCGATCAACGCCAACATAAAGGGCATCTACCAGAGCACCAACTGGGCCAACACCGGCGCCATCGGCAACGCGATCGCATTCGACCCCACCAAGCCCGTCTTCGACGAGCACAGGAACTACTGGAACTGGTACTCCGGCGGAGAGCCCAACTCCCTCGCTTCGACCAACCCTCTTTCCGTCCTGTACGACTACTACAACAACGGCAAGACCCTCCGTTCCATCGGTAACCTCCAGGTCGACTACAAGGTCCACGGTTTCGAAGACCTCCGTTTCAATGTCAACGCGGGTTACGACATCGCCAAGACCAAAGGCGAGCAGTACAACTACCTCGGTACCTTCTCGGCCGCCAAGTCCAGCCCGGACCTTGCGACCAAGTACGTCAACTACAACCGCAACACCCTCCTCGAGGCCTACGCCGACTACAACCACGAGTTCAGCTGGTGCAACCTCGACGTCCGCTACGACAACACCTCCTACTACAACAAGGAGAACCGTTTCCTCGAAGAGGACCTCTACTATGAGTCCCCGACCAACGCCAAGGAGTACTACCTCATCTCCTTCTTCGGCAGGGCCAACTGGTCCATCAAGAGCCGTTACCTCTTCACCGCGACGGTCCGTGCCGACGCATCTTCCCGTTTCGCAAAGAACAACCGCTGGGGCATCTTCCCTTCGGTGGCATTCGCGTGGAACATCAAGGAAGAGAGCTTCCTCAAGAACGTTGAGCCCGTCTCCGCCCTCAAGCTCCGTCTCGGATGGGGACGCACCGGCCAGCAGGACATCGGTGCCGACTACTATCCCTACCTTGCCCGCTACGAGGCCCCTACCGTCATCAACATGAGGTACAACATGGGTGAAGGCAACTACAACGTCCTCGCCCCTCAGGCCTACAACCCCAACATCAAATGGGAGACGACCGAGACCTACAACGTCGGTGTCGACTTCGGCTTCCTCCACGACAGGATCACCGGTAGCGTCGAAGCCTACTACAGGAGGACCTTCGACCTGCTGAACCTTGTCAGCGCGCCTCTCGGCTCCAACTTCTCCAACGTGATCATCTCCAACATCGGCAGCATGGTCAACAAGGGTATCGAGCTCAGCCTCAACGCCGTGGCCATCGAGACCAAGGACTGGCACTGGTCCATCGGCGGTAACCTCACCATCCAGGACACCAAGATCACCAAGCTGACCGAGAAGAACATGGCCGGCTACCTCGGTGTCACCACCGGATCCGGTATGGGCGGCACGGGTGGATTCACCTCCCTCCACAGGGTCGGTTTCTCCCCCTACACCTTCTACCTCTTCGAGCAGCTCTACGACCAGAACGGAAAACCCATCGAGAACGGCCTCGTCGACCGCGACCGCGACGGCAGGATCACCGATTCCGACCGCTACGTGACCGGTTACAGCCCGACCCCGAGGGTCTTCTGCGGCCTCAACACCCGCGTGTCCTACAAGAACTGGGACTTCTCCCTCAGCGGCCACGGCTCCTTCGGCAACTACGCCATCAACAAGGTCGCCATGGGCTACTCCACCTCCTACAGCGATGACTACACCAAGGGTTACGTCAACAACCTTTCCGCCGCCTACCTCATCGACGGCTGGACGAAAGCCATCGACACCAACCAGAAGTACTCCGACATCTTCGTCGAGAAGGCTTCCTTCTTCAAGATCGACGACATCAACCTCGGCTACACCTTCAAAATTGATCCCGCCGAGTGGCTGATGCACTCGATCCGCATCGCCGCCTCCGTACAGAACGTCTGCACGTTCACCAAGTACTCCGGCCTCGACCCTGAACTTACATCGCTCGACGGCGTCGACGACAGCATCGTCCCTCGTCCGCGCCTGTACACCCTCCGTGTGAGCATCAACTTCTAAAGACCAGCTGAAATGAAAAAGATCTACAAAATATTCGCTGCAGCTGCTTCTGTAATCCTTGCCGCTTCCTGCGTCCACCAGCTCGACACCCTTCCGCTCAACGAGACGGACTTTACCTCCGAGCTTGCCTATAAGGACAAAGACAGCTACATCAGGGGCCTTGCCTACATCAACGCCTACTACTCCTTCGTGTCACAGGGCGACCCGGGCACTTCCGACCTCAAATTCTCCGATGCCGGTCAGAGCGAGCTTGTACGTCAGTATATCAACCTCAACGAGCTCAGCGCCGACTCCTTCAAGTGTGTCTGGGGCGACTCCTACGTCTCCGACATACAGTATAATAAATGGACTACCGCCGTCAACGACGCTACCGAGGCCGTCTACACGCGCTGCCTCAAGGGTATAGCCCTCGCCAACGAGTTCCTCCTCCAGACCGAGGATGCGAAGCTCGAGGCCCGCGGCCACTCCGACGTCAAGGGCGTCGTCGCCGGCTACCGCGCCGAGGCGAGGTTCCACAGGGCGATGTTCTTCTACCTCCTCATGGATCTCTTCGGCAACCCTCCGTTCCCGATGCCCGAGAACATCGGCGGTGACATGCCCGCCCAGATCCAGAGGGCCGACCTCTACAACTGGATTGAAGGCGAGTGCCTCGACCTCCTCAACGGCGACATGCCCGAAAAAGGCGCTGTCCCTTATCCGAGGCCTACCAAGGGCTCCGTCCAGGCTCTCCTTGCCAGGATGTACCTCAACGCCGAGGTTTACACCGGCACCCCTCAGTGGCAGAAAGCCAAGGATGCCGCCAAGGCCGTCATCGAGATGGGCTACATCCTCAATCCTTCCTACGAGGACAACTTCTTCCAGGACAACACCGAGACCGGTGC
>CADAXR010000074.1 GCA_902791945.1 uncultured Bacteroidia bacterium | reverse complement strand
GGAAATCCTCTCCGGCGCCGCGCAGCTGGCCTACGACCTCTTCGAAGGCCACACCTATTATGTCCATAACCTCCTGCACCACGTCTTCGCCACCGTCGCCCCGGAAAAGACGGTGGACGAGAACGACATACTGTTTGTCCTGGACGCCCTCCTGGAAGAAAAGGCCCACGCCTTCGCCGGCCAGCTGAGCCAGCTCAACTACGGTCAGAAAGAGACCTTAGTGGCCATCGCCAAAGCAGGAAAGGCGACCGGAGTCACCTCCGTCGCCTTTATCAAGAAGAACGCATTGAAGTCGCCCAGCTCCGTCCAGTACGCCATCTCCACCCTGCTGGACAGCCAAATCCTCACCTACGAGCAGGAAGGCCGGGCCAAGACATACTCGCTAGAGGACAGGTTTTTGGAGATGTGGGTGAGGAGGATGTATTGAGGCCTCCCCAACTTCTTACTCCAGCGGGAAGGTATCGGCATCCTGCGGCATCCAGTGCTTGTGCTTGACCCACATGAAGCCTTCGGAGCGGGTGATGACCGCTACGTCGATGGGGCCGCCGACGGATTCTTCGGAGGAACTGATGTGACGCTGCAGATTGGTGACTGAGACCAGGCTCTCGGCCATATTGACCATGTCCTCGATGTTGAAGGAGTTGACGGCATCCACGATGCCATCGATGAATTCGTCCTGGATGAACTGGTCCATCGATTCCTCATAGTTGCCTTGGATATCGGACAGATCCGTCTCCGCCACCTGCCGGATGGCCTTCTTCGTGCATCCGGCTTCTTTCATCGCCTCCAGCATCTTTTCCTTCGCCTTCTGCAAGGACTCCTCGTGTTTGCTCTCCACATATCGGCGCAAACCCGGATGGATACCTTTCATCAGCGTGAGCATCACATCGACCTGCGCATAGGGGATGATGGTGGCCGAATTGTCATTGTCGATCTTGTCCGAATCGTCTTCCTCGGAGAAATAATAACGCATACGCCGGTCGAAAGCGCCAGAAATATAGACCGTCAGTATCGACGGATAGATATCCTTGCTTCCATACCCGGCGAATACGATGCCAGTCCCGGAGAAATACAAAGTCGACCGGATGTACGCATAAAACCCTTCTTCCCAGGCATCCCGAAGGTCAGCGGGAAAACCATCTTCCTCACAAAGCTCCGCCAGTGCGTCTAGAGCGTCCTTTCCGAAGGACCTGAGATGGGCTAAGGTGTACTGCTCGAACTCGGGACTTACACCGCGATCGTTGGCCGCTTCGGTGATCATGTCGATCCGCTCTTCCAAGAGCTTCCGAATCAATTCCTCGGCCTCATCGTCTGTCAGTTCATCATCATCCAGTTTCTCTTCAAATGCATGGATTGCATAATCCTTGACCTTGTGGTAGTAATCGGAGACTTCCTTCATCAAATACTTCTCCTGGCTCTTCGAACTGCTGAAATAGTCCTCCGCCTCCAGGAAATGCAGGAAGTTCCGGGCATACTCCTCCAAGGTATTGAAACTCTGGTCCCCTTTACGGTCCCGATACAGTTTGAAGATGACATCCCAAGGCGTACCCATGAACGAGGCCGAATCAAAGATCATCACCCCCACCGGATGCGCCTTCGAGAGCCGGAAAATCTTCGTGGCCGTATTGTAAATTTTGGTTCCGCTGGCCGAATTGACGGTCACGGCACTGTCGGCGGCCATCACCGCCGCCCGCTTGTTGAGGATTCCTACGATGGCTGTCATGAGATTGTCTTTATCATTTAGTCTGTGCCTTCAGATGAAGGTTATCCGCGTCCATATAAAGCCCGTCGATTTCCAATCGGTCCAGGACAGGCTTAAGCTGTGGAATGGCAGACAGACGTATCGTCCCCCGACCGTTTGCAAAGGACTCCAGCAAACCGGCAGGCAGCTTGTTTAACAGGAAAGACGACGCAAAATCAAGGACGCCATTCAGCATCCCCGCATCCAACTGGAAGTCCACTTTATCTTGGGACACGTCCAGCAGTTTGACACCCACTTGAAACTCCTTGGATATCGGCCGGCTCAACAGCGGAACCTTTACAGAAGCAATATACGATACTATGACCTCATCGGTTGACTTGTATGTAAGCCCGACCGACTGCCCAGATTCTTTCTGGATTAAGCCCATAAGTTCTGTGAACGGAATTGTAATCTCCATTGTCTTCGTGATAATAACTGCTGCACATAGGTTTTGAATAAGCATAAACAGCCATCATCCTGACTACTATAGTCATCGATGGCTGTTCATCCCCATTCTCATATATCTACAGAACAGACAACTGATCAGTCTTTCAGGAGCTTAATTGTTTTATCCAAAGATGTCGGATTATCTTTGACATTCTTCAGTCCACCTTGAATATCAAGATCGACTTTCGCACGATCCTTATACATTATCTTCAGGGCCTTAACATAAGCCATTCCTGAAATCGTTATGGATGCATACCCCAACAACAAGAGCATCAAAGTACCTATACCGAACACATAGCACAGTCCTTCCGAAACTAAAGCCAGAATGATATTGATAACAACTGCCCCTGAGATATTGGACCAAAGGTTATCTTTGAACGGAACTGTGCTTATTTCCGCGACCTTGGAATAAGTTGTCCAAAGGCACCAGATATACCCGACAGTTCCAACCACAGGGATGGGTAATGCCATAAAAATCGCCGCAATAATGGCTTTTTTCTTTATGACTGACTTTATCTCACCATCAAGTGAACCATTCAGAAACTGGTTCACTTTAGTAAACATATACTTCTCCAGCATCGCTACATCGATTCAATTTGCTTAGCTCGTTCTTCGCTGATGCCCAAGCGGATCCTATGACGTTCAAGCGTCTTCCGTTCACGAGAACCAATCTCGCCATCTTCGAGCATGGCCCTGACTTCTTCCAGGTATTCCTTTTCTCCTTCTGTCAACTGAGGAGCGGAAACGGTCGCCTCCAACTGCTTTGCACGAGTTTCTGATATCCCAAGTCTGATTCTGTTCCTTTCAAGCGACTTACGCTCGCGAGGGCCAATTTCACCATCCTCCAAGGTCGACTTCACTTCTTCAAGGTATTCCTTCTCTTGGGGGGTCAACGAGTCCGCCGACTTCGGTGCTTTAGCAGGAGCCTTTCCCGTCAATTCGGAAAGAGGAGCAAACTTCACTTTAATTGAAAGGATGGCGTTCTCTTCCTGAGTGAACTTCTCTTCCATCATTTCGGTCCACTCTCCTTTTATCTCAAGAAGATACTTAACATCAGCCTTAATGTCTTGTAGTTCACTTCCAGATACTACTTGGCTATTTCTGGTTTCAATTCTTTCCTCATGAGTCAAAATACCTTTAAGCCGCTGATTATATAATCTCTGCCATCGAGGTTCATGTTCATACCAGACCATTTTCTCCGGAAGATGAGGCGGTTCTGTAGGATAATACTCCTGATGGAAATTCAAAGCCTGATACTTCTTTTCGACAGAAGAATAATTCTGATTATCATCATAAGCTCCATTTGCAGAACGTTCCTTATATGACGCGCCGCCCGAAATACTCCTACTACTTGACCGATCCTTGCTCATTTGAGATGTATTGAGAGCCTCGACCGTTATTTCGGTGGCACCTAACGTTTGTGCAATCTCGCAAAACTCACGAACCCGATCTTCGACAAAGTTATATTGATATGTTTCATAAGGAAGATAAAGATTCGGCAAGTAAGGATGCCCGATATATAATTGGTTTTCAACAGGATGGCCTACCGGGAATGTAATGTCCTTTGGAATGCTTGAGAGATGGAATACGTCAACATGAGTCGTCCCGGTGTTCGTGTATTGGGGAACAACTAAGAAAGACTTCCTATCCTTATACTCAAAACCCAGATAGAGATTGGAATACTCCTCGTCAAATTCATTGAAGGCTTTTAACGCCACGTCTTCCAGTTGGAGCTTGCCTTCGTCTGAAACGATTGTCTCATCTTCTCCGACGTTGTTATAGAGATATAAGGCATCTCGTCTTGCCTGCCAAGTACGACCAAGATTTTCTTCGGCCATATACTTATAATACCAAAGGAAAGACTCATCTTGCGACCATTCATCATCTTCAAGCAACTCAATACCCTTATTACATACAGCTATTGCTGATTCATTGTCTTCCAAATAATTAATATAAATCAGCGCTTGTCTTCTATACAGATATGCACGTTCATCCTCATAGTCTGGATCCTGTAATAGTGTATCCAAATAAGTGATTGCTTTTTGGGGATCTTTTTTGAGCCGCTTTTCAATTTCTTCATTTATAGAGCTATACATTTCCGAATAATGTTCAGAACGCTCTTCAATAAACTCGTCATACTGATCATCTGCTGGGTCATCGGTTCCCCACTCAAAACCACAATTGGGACATACAAACTCGTATTTAAAACCGAAAACGGCCTTAAACGCCCCTCTAACCGCACCCGTATACGTTCCAATAGCTCCTCCTAAAAAAGAACTCAGCAAACCTGGGTCTTCTCCACCAAGAGCAGTAGCAACATTATCAATCGACTTCCCCATTCCCTGGCCAAATCGGTCAAGAATTCCTGCTCCTTCTGTCTCACACCAGCAACCGCAATGAGGACACTTCTGTATCATAATAAAACCTCCTATCCAATTTGTTCAACATCCAAATATACCGGGCTGCAAACTCCCGCCTTTTTGATATCGATCCCATAGATCCGCCGGAAGGCATCGATGACGGGCTGGCCTCCGTTGACCAGGAGCGGATTGGCAAAGCTGGGGGTGACGACCTCCACGGACATGCCGGGTTCGATGCGGATGCCATTGAACTGCGTCCGCGACTTGGTCGTAATCAAGAATCTGGGCATAGTGCTATTCGTTTGGGTTATTAACGTTGTGATTGAATACAAAGTTAGCCGATTCCCCCACCCTGCAATTTGTCTTTTTTTGTCTTTTAGGGGTGAAAAGGGGGGCTGCAGGAGGCCAAATCCCAGGACCCGTTTGTCCAAACGAAAAATAGCCGTAAATTTGAATGATGAATATCCGAACCGACATTCCCCAAATCGCCGCGCTGCGGGAATCCGTGGAGAACGCCACGGGTATCCGGCCGCGCACCCATGCCGATTTCATCGCGCTGGGATTGACCATCGAAAGGAAGCTGAAAGAGCATATCTCCGAGTCCACGCTGGAGCGTGTGTGGGGCTATTCCACACGCGGATACGATACTGTGTCGAAGCGGACGCTGGACGTCCTCGCGCGTATTTCCGGGCATCAGGGATGGGAGGCTTTCTGCAAGTCGATCGGGGCCGATGAGGACTCCGGGTTCATCGACGATCCCAGCACGCTGGACCCGGAAACCCTGCCGCAAGGCGCCCGGCTGAAGCTTTGCTGGCAGCCCGACCGGACGGTCATCCTCCGGCATCTGGACGGCGCCCGCTTCACGGTCGAGCACAACGAGCACAGCAAACTCTCGGAAGGCATCGTCCTGACCTGCAAGGGATTCCGGAAGGGCGGCGCGCTGTACATGGACCTTCCGCAGGGCCTGTATGTCGCCGGCAAGGAACACGGCATCACCTCCCTGGAAATCCTATGAAACACTTCCATGCCTGGATCGGAGCCCTGATCCTTCTCATCGCCTGCAAAGAAACCCCGGCGCCGGTAATGCCCATGCCGGAGTTTGTCGGTTTCGAGACGGAAGTCACGGCCGATGCCGCCGTCATCACCGTCAGCCACAAAGGCGACTACGGCATCGTGGAAGCCGGAATCTACCTGGGTGCCGACAAACGCATCAAGGCCGATGCCCTGGACCCGGGCCGGTTCACCGTTTCCGTCTCAGGACTTGAACCCTCTACTGAATACACTTACAAGGCCTTTATTTCCAGCGGATTGCAAGAAGCCACCTCCCAGGAACAGGCCTTCACGACCGCTCCGGCGCCCAAGATTGTTGCGACCGGTAACGGGGCCTATACCGTCTGGACGGAAAACACCCTGATCGAGGACATCCTCCGGGAAGGGGGCGTCGACCCCAAAGACATCGAGCATCTCAAGGTTGTCGGTTCGCTCGCCAAGGAGGATTTCGTCTATATACGGAGCCAGATGAGATGGCTGAAGAGCGTGGATCTGCGGGAAACGGATTTGACAGCCTTGCCGACACGTGCTTTCCTCCTTTCCGGAATCGAATCTATCGAACTGCCTGACGGACTCGAGGAAATCGGCCAGAGCGCCTTTGAGAGCTGCGAGCAGCTGAGCGGAACGCTCCGGTTTCCCACGAGTTTGAAAGTCATCGGCACCGATGCCTTTTCGCAATGCCGCAAGCTGGAAGGCATCGAACTGCCGGATGGGCTCGAGCGGATCGGCCATTACTGCTTCCTCTACTGCGATCGGCTGGGCGGGAAACTGGTCCTCCCGGAATCCCTCCTCGAAATCGGAGAACGCGCCTTTGAAGGCGCCGCCTTCCACGGAGACCTGGCCATCCCCCGGAACGTCAAGATCATCCCGACCGGCGCCTTCATGAATGCCGGTTTCGACAGCGGGCTCACACTTCCCGAAGGGCTGACCGAGGTGGGAGCCGTCGCCTTTGCCGACAGTCATTTTCAAGGGGAGCTGAAGCTCCCCAATAGCCTCGATACGATCGGAGATGCAGCATTCTCCAACGTCGGTTTCGCAGGCCCGCTGAAATTGCCTGCCGCATTGAAACGCCTCGGCGAGAGCGCCTTCTTAGGAAACAGTTTCTCGGGCGACCTCGTCATTCCGGAAGGGATCCAGGAAATCCCGAGCTATGCATTTGGGGATGGCGCGGCTATTCAGCAGTACGAACGAGTCATCCTGCACAAGAATGTGCAGTGGCTCAATAGCGGAGCTTTCGCCACTTCGAGCGAAACCTTGAAAGAAGTCATCTGCTACGCGGAGGAACCGCCCGTATACGAAGAAGAGGCCTTCAATGCCCAAATGATTCCTACGATCACCCTCCTCGTTCCTGCCGACGCGGTCCAGCGCTACCGGGAAGCCGATGGCTGGAAAGGATTCGGGTCAATCAAGTCCATCGAATGAGGCGGCCGCCTCGTTGAACACGGCATCGATATCTTCCGCGCCCACGGGTTTCTTCTTGGGCGCCTCGGGCTTTTCCTTGGCCGGCACGACCAGATAGACGGTATCCCGGACAGGTTCGCGGAGACGGTCGGACGGCCCTGAAGCGGTCGTATCCACCGGCTCGCCTTCTGTCAATCCCGGCTTGAGCGGGAATCTCAAGGCCAAAACAGCTAATACCACCAGGGCCAACGCCAGCCCGGCCACCAGCCACCAGCCCCAATGGGCGGACTGCAAGGCCTTGCGCATTTCATCCGGCGAAGCATAGCGGCGCGAAGGGTCCGCCTGGCAGCATCTCCGGATGACCCGCTGCGGTATGCCCGGCAGCCTAGCCAGCGCTTTCCCGGCAGAATAAAGGTCCGAACGGCTATCGCCGGACTCCCCAGCCAGCACTTCGGGAGCCGCATAGGAAGCCGTTCCTGCCGGTTGCTTGAGAATCGAGTGCGCCTCTGTATCGGCATAGCCGAAATCAATGACTTTCAACTGTTTGCCCGCGAAGGTCACCAGCAGGTTGGAGGGCTTCAAATCCCGATGGACCACGCCCTTCGAGTGCAGGTACGAGAGCGCGTCGCACAATTGATCCGCCAGGGTGCGGGCTTCCTCCGGGGATAGGCGGGCCCGGTCCAGCGGGCAGCCGTCGACCCATTCCATCTCAATCGCGTTCCCGTATCCGGGCAGATTCAGATAGGAGTAGTACTCCACCAGGTGCGGATGCCGGAGCGAATAGCCGATCTCGAACTCCTTCCGCAAGAGGCGTTCGTACAAGGGCTCCCCCCGGAATTCGGGCTTCAGGCACTTGTAGACGCGGAAACGGCCGTCGCGGTCGGCCCGGTAGAGGACGGCATAGCCGGAGGCGGAACTATGCACCAGTTCCATCTCCGATCCCGGCGTCCATTCCGCCGGCGAGGGCACCGAAAAGATTGAAGAATCCTCCATTCCGAAGCCAAAGATAGGAAATATTTCGTACTTTTGCTTTCAATGAAACGTTGCCTTGTCCTGATCCTGCTCCTGGCCACCGTCCTTCCCCTGCGGGGACAGGACTATGATGCGGCGCTGGACCGTTTCGCTTCCATCACCAATGAATGCCAGCGGCTGAAGGCCCGGATCGAGGAAGGCGAAAACCTCCAGGAAGGTACCCTGGACCGTGTCGTCGCCGAACTCCGCCTGCTTCAAAAGGAGCTGCAAGGCGGAACCAAGACGATGTCATCGGCCCAGAAGGAACGGTATCGGCTGATCCTGAAATGCTACCGGGAAGGGAAGATGGTCCCCGCGTCCGCCTTGCATGCCGATTCCATCCAGGCCGGCATCTCGGCCGGACAGCCCAGCGCGCTTCCCCATCCGGCGCCCCGCCCGGAAGGACATCGCCCCGGTCCTGGCTCCCATGGCTTCGTGATGGCAACGGCTTCGTGGCCGCTGGAAGGCGGTTTGGCGGCAGGCTTCCTGCGTCCCGCCGGAAAATGGGGCGGCGCTTTTCTTCGCGCTTCCGGAAACGTCTGTTATCCTTCGCATTCGCTGACTGCCACCAGTGACGGTGCCAGCGGCGCCGGATTCATCTGGACGAACGGGAACAGCCGGAGCAGCCGGTTCGTCGCCATGGTCGATGCCGCCTGGTTCCTCCTCCCGGCCCCGGTCGGCCTGTACACCGGAGGCGGTTACGGCTTCTCCCGCACTTACTGGCAGACGACCGATGGTTCCTGGGCGCGCATCACCGACAAGTCCGTCTCCGGCCCGGCTGTCGACCTGGGCATCCTGTATGTCCGCCGGCACCTGGTCCTGTCCGCCGGCGCAACGACCATCGCGTTCCGTTCCATCTCCGGAACGGTCGGCATCGGCTATCAATTCTGACAAGATATGATCGACCAAATCCTCACCTACAACGCCCGGTTCGTGGCCAATAAGGAGTACAAACCCTATGTGACTGACAAGTTTCCGGCCAAGAAGCTGGCGGTGCTCACGTGCATGGACACGCGGCTGACGGAGCTGCTTCCGAAGGCGCTGGGGCTCCGGAACGGTGATGCGAAGATCATCAAAAACGCGGGCGGGCTGGTGCTGTCGGAGACGGATTCGGCCATCCGGTCGCTGCTCGTGGGCATCTATGAGCTGGGGGTGCAGGAGGTGATGGTGGTCCATCACTCCACCTGTGGCGCCTGCCACATGAGCTACGGCGAGTTCAAGCCGCACATGCTGGAGCGCGGCATCTCCCCCGAAACGCTCGCGGAATGGGAATCCAAAGGCGTCGCCGACTGGCTCGAAGGCTTCCACGACACGGAGGCCTCCGTCCGCAAGACTGTCGATGCCATCGTGAGCCACCCCCTGGTCCCGAAAGACGTGGTTGTGCGTGGCTTCATTATCGACTCCGTCACCGGTGCCCTGACGGAAGTGCTTTAAGTGCCCGCATTCGGGCCTCACCGCAGGTCGATTTGGGTCTCAGTGCGGGTAACGTCCCGAAAACACGGACTTCACCGTCAATTCAGACGTTTTTTGCAGGTAACGTCCCCGAAACTTGGACGTCACCCGCACCCGGAGGTCTAATCGAAGTCGATCTTCTTCAGCCGCTTGCGGTCGTACACCTTCTTGGAACGGTGTACGGCGGACCGCAGGGACACGGGTTTCCCGTGCTCCGCAATCTCTTCCATGCGCGCCGCCCTCCGCTGCGCGAGCATATAATCCGCCTGCGTGATCCGCAGTTTCTTCGGGCTCTTCTTGGGTTTCATGGGATGAAGGGACTCTTTCAGACAAAAGTACGGGATTTTGGCGGAATATCAAACCGCGGTTGCGGGTAATACCGGAATTACCCTGTTTTGGCACAAGCGAGCAATACCTTTGCCGTGGATCAATACCACGGAAACATGTACATCGATTACATCAGGCTGGAATGGGAGAGGGTCTCCAAGAAATCCTATCTGCAGCGGATTCCGTCCATCAGGAAGACGGACGGGCTGAGATTCAACGCCCCGGTCACGTTCTTCGTCGGGGAGAACGGAAGTGGGAAATCCACTTTGCTGGAGGCCATCGCAGTTGCCTATGGATTCAATCCGGAAGGCGGGTCCTACAACTATCGTTTCTCTACCTTCGATGACCATTCGAACCTCCACAACGCCGTCGTCCTGGGGAGGGGACGGGCCGGTACGCCGCACGGATTCTTCCTGCGGGCGGAAAGCTTTTACACGATGGCCTCCAAGACGTTGGAGTATGAATTTGGCGAAGGAGGTTCAGGCCCCATGTACGGGAAGAAGACGCTGCACGAGCAGTCGCACGGAGAGAGCTTCCTGAATTTCATCCTGACCTTCAGCAAAGGACTGTTCATCATGGACGAACCGGAAGCCGCGCTTTCTCCCCACAGGCAGCTGGCG
>CADAXR010000073.1 GCA_902791945.1 uncultured Bacteroidia bacterium | reverse complement strand
ATCGGCATAGGCCTCAGTTTCTCCTACATCCTCTTTATGCGCTTCAGCGAAATGTTCGTCTACACCGGTGCCCTGCCTCCGGCGATAGCCATCTGGATGCCTAACGCCATCTTCGCCGTCGTCGCTGCGATCCTCTACAAGATCGCTCCCAAATAAAATCAAGACTTATGGCGGACAGCAACTTCATAGACTACGTGAAGATCTTCTGCTCTTCCGGGCACGGGGGAGCGGGTTCGACGCACCTTCACAGGGCGAAATATGTGCCGAAGGGCGGGCCCGACGGCGGGGACGGCGGCCGCGGCGGGCATATCATCCTGCGCGCCAATCCGCAGTTCTGGACGCTTATCCACCTTAAATACCGCAAGGTATCCTGCGCGCCAATCCGCAGTTCTGGACGCTTATCCACCTTAAATACCGCAAGGTGGTGAGGGCCGAGTCCGGCGGCGCCGGAAGTTTCTCGCTCCGCAAGGGTAAGAACGGGGAGGACATCTACCTCGACGTCCCTGTGGGGACCGTGGTCAAGGATGCCGAAACGGATGAAATAATAAAGGAAATCCTCTCTCCCGGTGAGGAGTACATCCTCTGCCGGGGCGGCAGGGGAGGCCTTGGAAACAACAATTTCAAGAGCGCCACCAACCAGACCCCGCGCTA
Source organism: uncultured Bacteroidia bacterium (assembly GCA_902791945.1). Taxonomy (GTDB): domain Bacteria; phylum Bacteroidota; class Bacteroidia; order Bacteroidales; family UBA932; genus Cryptobacteroides. The sequence goes on along the minus strand of CADAXR010000073.1, from coordinate 10,139 downwards.
CGCCCAGCCGGGCGAGGAAGGGCAGGAGGGCTGGTTCATACTCGAGCTCAAACTGCTTGCCGACGTCGGCCTCGTGGGTTTCCCCAATGCGGGCAAATCGACCCTTCTCGCCTCCATTACCAGCGCGAAGCCGAAGATCGCCGGCTACGCCTTCACGACCCTCGAGCCCAACCTCGGAATAGTCCGCTACCGCGACGACCTTTCGTTCGTGATGGCCGACATCCCGGGGATCATCGAGGGGGCCCACGAGGGCAAGGGCATCGGCCACCGCTTCCTCCGCCACATCGAGCGCAATTCGGTGCTTCTCTTTATGGTTTCTGCCGAGGAAGAGGACATCGCGGCGGCATACAACGTCCTTCTTGACGAGCTCAGGCTCTATAATCCCGAGCTCCTTGTCAAGGAAAGGCTCCTCGCCGTCACAAAGTGCGACCTCATCGATTCCGCCAGGGAAAAAGAGATTCTGAAGACCCTTCCGAAGGGAGTCGATTCGGTCCTTATCTCCTCCGTCGCAGGCCGCGGCCTGGACGCTCTCAAGGACAGGCTCTGGGCAAAGCTCCATGCTTGAAGGACTGCAGCATATAGATCAGGTCATCACCCTCTGGATCAATGATCTCGGGACTCCGGAACTGGATTGGTTCTGGCTGCTTCTCTCAGATGTGAAAGTCTGGTTCGCCGCCTATTTTCTCATAGCCGTCTATTTGATTAAAAGGCTGGGCTGGAAGAGGGGACTCGTCATGATAGTAGCGGCGGCGCTTACGATATTCCTTGTGGACCAGACGGCGAATCTCGTCAAAAACAGCGTCTGCCGTCTCAGGCCCTGCTACACGAGCCTGATGCTCGAGGGCGGCCTCCACTGGAGCGAGGGGAGAGGCGGCTTCTTCGGCTTCTATTCGGGCCACGCCGCCAACAGTTTCGCCTTTGCGACGGTGGTTGCCTCCGCTCTCTCTCTTGTGAAGAAAAACGGCTTCGACCGCGGACTAATCGCTGGAGCGTACACCTGGGCGGCACTTGTTTCCGTCTCCAGGATAATGGCGGGCAAGCACTACCTCGGCGACATCCTTGTCGGAGCCGCCGCCGGAGCGCTTATCGCCCTTGCGGTCACGTGGATTGCAAAACTGATTCTCAGAGCGACGGAAGGACTTTCTCCATCCGTATCCCCCTCGAACCCTTGACGAGGAGCACCTGACCTTCGAGCGGATTCCTGCCGAGGAATTCCGCAAGAGCGTCGGAACTCTCGAACCAGCGCCATGATGGCGGCTCCTGAAGCCCCCGGAGGGCTTTTCCGAACTCTTCGCCGACAAGGAAAACCCTGTCGAGAGACATTCCTTCAAGCCTTTCTATCACAGCCTTGTGCTCCTGGACAGAGTCCGGTCCGAGCTCCCTCATGTCGCCGAGAAGGACGCTCTTGAGCGGCGCCTCGACGGAGGCGAAATTCTCGAGGGCGGCCGCCATCGAGGAAGGGTTGGCGTTGTAGAAATCCTCGATGAGGGTGTTTCGCTCTGTACGTGCCATCTCGGAACGGTTGTTCGAGGGGATGTAGGCTTCGATAGCCTTCACGGCGTCTTCTTCGGGGACGCCGAAGAATGAGGCCGCGGCAAGGGCGGCAAGAACGTTCGGGGCGTTGTAGCTGCCTACAAGATGGGTGTCTATCTCTCTTCCATCCTTTTCAATCCTGAGATACGGGTGCTCCGGAGAAGGGGCCAGCACGCGGCAGCCCTGGGTCTTTACGCCGTAAAGAACCGGCTGCAGACCGCGCGAGGCGGCCATTTCGCCGAGGACGGGGTCGTCGCCGTTGAGGAGGACGGTGCCGCCTTTCGCGGCTATGTGATCGTAGAGAAGGCCCTTGGCCCTCTTCACGCCCTCGAAGCTCCCGAAGCCCTCCAGGTGGGCCTTTCCGACATTGGTTATGATTCCGAAATCGGGATCCGCGACGGCGAGGAGCGGCTTAAGGTCGTCGGGGTGGCTAGCGCCCATCTCGATGACGGCGACGTCAGTCCCAGGCTTGATTGCGAGGACGCTGAGCGGGACGCCGATCTCGTTGTTGAGGTTGCCTTCCGTAGCCGAGACTTTGAGGCCGGCGCCGAGGGCGGTCCGGACGAGCTCCTTTGTCGTCGTCTTGCCGTTGGTGCCCGTGAGGCCGAGGACCGGGAGGCGTTTGGAGCCGCCGACGTGGTCCCTGTGGTAACGGGCGAGCGCCTTCAGGGCGGCGAGGGTGTCCGGGACTTCTATCATCCCGGGGCCGCTCAAGGCTCCTTCCGTCACGACGGCCGCGACGGCGCCCTTTTCAAGGGCCTCCGCGGCGTAGGCGTTTCCGTCGAAATTCTCACCCTTCAGGGCGAAGAAAAGACAGCCTGCAAATAGCTTGCGGCTGTCCGTGCATATCCCCTCGGAGGAGAGGAATATATCGTAAATTCTCTCGGTGTCCATCATTTTCTTCCTGTGCTTCCGAAGCCGCCTTCTCCGCGGGAGGTCTCGTCGAGACTCGCGCAGGGCTCCCATTCTATCCTTTCGTAACGCATGATGACCATCTGGGCTATCCTCTCGCCGGGGACAATCTCGAAGGGAGTGTCGGAGAGGTTGACGAGGATGACCTTGATTTCGCCCCTGTAGTCGGCGTCGATAGTCCCCGGGGTGTTGAGGACGGTCACGCCGTGCTTCGCGGCGAGGCCGCTGCGGGGACGGATTTCCGCCTGGAAGCCGTCCGGGAGGGCTATCTTGAGGCCGGTCGGGATGAGGGCCCGCTCAAGGGGCCTGATGGTGATTGGGGCGTCTGTCGCCGCTTTGAGGTCCATGCCCGCGGACTGCTCCGTCGCGTAGGCGGGGGCGTCGAAAGGGGAGGAGTTGACGATTTTTACTTTCATCGGTGTGTCTTATATCGTTTACAAAGGTATGTATTTTTGGCGGGAAATGACTAATTTCGCGGCATGAAAAAGATTATTGCCATTGTGGCGGCGGCGCTTGCCGTTTTTGCCGGTTGCCGGAAGGGCGCCGACGGGCTTCGTAACGGGGATCTGATATTCGTCGGCATTCCGCTGGATTACGACGCGGAAGGGGATTCGATGGACGCCGCAATATCGGCCGCGACGGGGGAGGGAGACCTCAATATTATCCACGTCGCGATAGCTGAAGTGGAGGCGGACAGCGTCTGGGTCATAGACGCGACAATCCGTCACGGCGTGGACCGTCACCCTCTCGACACCTTTCTCACCGACTTCACCCTCAGGGACGGCTCCCTGCCGGAGTTTATAGTGAAGAGGGTGGAGGGAGTAGACGCGGATGCCGCGGTTGAAAGGGCCAAAAGCTTTTGCGGCAGGGCCTACGACACGCGTTTCCTCCCGGACAATGAGGACCTCTACTGCTCGGAACTTGTGCAGAAAAGCTATCTCGACGCTTCCGGAAGCGAAGTGTTCCAAAGCGAACCCATGAATTTCGCCGCCGCGGACGGCACTATGCCGCCCTACTGGGAGTGGCTTTTCGGCCTCCTCGGGATGGAAGTCCCGCAGGGCTTGCCGGGCACGAACCCGCAGCGGATGTCCGCATCCGGGATTCTGACGGCGGTCCCGACGCCGGTTCAGTTGAAAAATAAGTAATATTGTCAATTATATTGACTATATTAGCAGTCTGAAATTATTTCAAACAATCATACGAATGATCATTAAATCACCTGATGCTCTTGAAAGCATACGACGGGAAGCTGCCAAAGCCCTGTGTATCAGAGAGGGGAGCAACAAGGAGAGCTCCGCGGAAGCCGCGGGCCTCGAAAAGGGAACGCCCCACATGCAGATCCTCTGCTGCGGCGGTACCGGTTGCAAAGCCTCCGAAAGTGCAAAGATTGTCGATAATTTCCACGCCAGCCTGGAAGCCCACGGCATCGCCGACAAGGTCGATGTAGTGGTGCCCGGCTGCTTCGGGTTCTGCGAGAAGGGCCCCATCGTGAAGATTATCCCGGACAACACTTTCTACACCGCAGTCCGTCCCTCCGACGTCGAGGAGATAGTGACCTCGCACATCATCGCCGGAGCAAAAGTGGAGCGCCTTCTCTACCAGGACCCTGTGACCGGGGAGCACATCAGCGACTCCAAGCACATGAATTTCTACCGCAAGCAGCTCCGCATAGCGCTGCGCAACTGCGGTTTCATCAACCCTGAAGACATACGCGAGTACATCGCCCGCGACGGCTACAAGGCCCTCGCCGACAGTCTCTCCCGCGACAGCCTCGACGTCCTCGCCGACATCAAGGCCTCCGGGCTCCGCGGCCGCGGCGGCGCAGGTTTCCCGACCGGCGTGAAGTGGGAGATTGCCCGTAAGTTCGACGCGGAGGACAAGTACGTCGTCTGCAACGCCGACGAAGGCGACCCCGGTGCGTTCATGGACCGTTCCATCATGGAGGGAGACCCCAACTCCGTCATTGAAGCCATGATGATCTGCGGCTACTGCATCAACGCCCACCATGGCCTCATCTATATCCGCGCGGAGTACCCGCTGGCGGTCCACCGTCTGCAGATCGCCATCTCCCAGGCCCGTGAATACGGCCTCCTCGGCAAGAATATCCTCGGAAGCGGTTTCGATTTCGACATCCAGATCCGCTACGGCGCCGGTGCGTTCGTCTGCGGCGAGGAGACGGCCCTCATCCATTCTATGGAAGGAAAGCGCGGCGAGCCGACGCTGAAGCCGCCGTTCCCCGCCGAGGCGGGCTATTTCGGCCACCCGACCAACGTCAACAACGTCGAGACCCTCGCCAACGTGCCGATTATCCTTACTAAGGGCCCCCAGTGGTTCGCCTCCATCGGTACCGAGAAGTCGAAGGGCACCAAGGTCTTCGCCCTTGCCGGCAAGATCAACAACGTAGGCCTCATCGAGGTCCCTATGGGTACGACCCTCCGCGAGATCATCTACGACATCGGCGGCGGAGTCAAGAACGGCAAGAAGTTCAAGGCCGTCCAGACCGGCGGTCCTTCCGGCGGCTGCCTTACTGAGAAGCACCTCGACATCCCCATAGACTACGAATCCCTCGCCGCAGCGGGCTCCATGATGGGCTCCGGCGGTATGATCGTGATGGACGAGGACGACTGCATGGTCTCCGTGGCCAAGTTCTTCCTCGAGTTCACGGTGGGCGAGTCCTGCGGAAAGTGCACCCCCTGCCGCATCGGAAACAAGCGCATGCTTGAAATCCTCGACAGGATCACCGACGGCCGCGGCAAGCCCGAGGACATCGAGACCCTCGAGAACCTTGCGAAGACTATCAAGGACACCGCCCTCTGCGGCCTCGGCCAGACCTCCCCGAACCCCGTGCTCTCCACCCTCGCCAATTTCCGCGAGGAGTACGAGGAGCACGTGAACGACCACGTCTGCCGCGCCCGCAAGTGCAAGTCACTGCTGACCTACTCCATCGACCCGTCCCTCTGCAAGGGCTGCAGCGCATGCGCCCGCGGATGTCCCGCCGAGGCCATTTCCGGAGAGGTCCGCAAGCCGTTCGTCATCAATCCCGAAAAGTGCATCAGGTGCGGAATGTGCCTCTCGCGCTGTAAGTTCGGGGCCATCAAGGTCATTTAATTCAGCACGCTATGGAAAATATGATTACCCTTACAATAGACAACAGGGCCGTAAGCGTGCCCAAGGGGACGACCATCCTCGATGCCGCCGCATCTATCGGCATCAACATCCCCGCCCTCTGCCACATGGAGCTCAAGGGCACCTGTGTCAAGAACGCTCCGGCCTCCTGCCGTATATGCGTCGTGGAGGTTGAGGGCAGGCGCAACCTCGCCCCTTCCTGCGCGACTCTTGTCGCGGAGGGGATGGTGGTGAGGACCAATTCGGCACGCGTAGTGCGCGCCCGCAAGACGGTCGCGGAGCTCATCCTTTCGGATCACCCCAACGACTGTCTTACCTGCCCCAAGTGCAACGACTGTGAGCTCCAGAAACTCGTGACCCGCTTCAACATCAGGCGGATGACCTACAAGGGAGAGCAGTCCGAGCGCAAGAAGGAAGAGACCGTCGCGATCACCCGCAACATGGACAAGTGCATCCTCTGCCGCCGCTGCGAAACGGTGTGCCGCGAGGTGCAGACCGTCGGGGTGCTCGGCGCCATCCGCCGTGGTTTCGACACGACGATAGCCCCGACCTTCGACCGCATGTTCAAGGACACCGACTGCACCTACTGCGGCCAGTGCGTCGCCGTCTGCCCGACGGGCGCCCTGACCGAGAGGGACAACACCGACAGGCTCCTCGAGGACCTCTGCAACCCCGACAAGATCGTCATCGCCCAGCCCGCTCCCGCAGTGCGCGTCGCGCTCGGCGAGGAGTTCGGCCTCGAGCCCGGCACGATCGTTACCGGCAAGCTCGCGACTTCCCTCAGGTACCTCGGCTTCGACTATGTGTTCGACACCGACTTCGGCGCAGACCTTACCATAATGGAAGAAGGCGCGGAGATTCTCCACCGCCTCAAGGCCTTCCTCGGCGGAGACAAGAGCGTGAAGCTCCCTATAATGACTTCCTGCTGCCCTGCATGGGTCAATTTCTTCGAGCACAACTACCCGGACCTTCTCGACTATCCTTCGTCGGCGAAGTCTCCCGCCCAGATGTTCGGCGCAATCGCCAAGACCTACTGGGCCGACAAGATGGGAATCCCCCGCGAGAAACTCGTCGTGGTCTCCATCATGCCTTGCCTTGCGAAGAAATACGAGTGCGAGAGGGAAGAGTTCTCGGTGGACGGCAATCCGGACGTCGATTACTCGATCTCGACCCGCGAGCTCGCGCGCCTTATCAAGCGCTCCAACATCGACTTCAAGTCCCTTCCCGACACCGATTTCGACACGCCTATGGGCGAGTCTTCCGGTGCGGCCGCAATCTTCGGCGCGACCGGCGGTGTCATGGAAGCCGCTCTCCGTACGGTCTATGAGGTGTACACCGGCAAGACCCTTCCTCGTCTGGAATTCACCGACGTGCGCGGTCTCGACGGCATCAAGGAAGCGACAATCGACCTTGCGGGCTTCCCGCTCAAGGTCTGCGTCGCCCACACCCTCGGCAACGCCCGTATCCTTATGGACAAACTGAGGGCAGGGGAGCTCGACTACCACGTGGTCGAGGTGATGGCCTGCCCCGGCGGCTGCATCGGCGGCGCCGGCCAGCCCTACCACCACGGCAACGTCGAAGTCCTCAAAGCCCGTTCCAGGGCCATCTACCGTGAGGACGAGGGCAAGCCCATCCGCAAGAGCCACGAGAACCCCGACATCAAGCAGCTCTACAAGGTCTTCCTCGGAGAGCCCCTCGGGGAGCTCTCGGAGAAACTCCTCCACACACATTATTTCAACAAAGCAAACAAGTAATTATGAGCGAGATAAAAGTATCGTGCGAGGCTCTCCGCAAAGTAGAGGAGATCTGCGGGAAATTTAATAACGATCCCGGTGAACTCATCTCCATCCTCCATGAGACCCAGAACACCCTGGGCTACCTTCCGGAGCAGGTTCAGGCCGTCATAGCCCGCTGCCTCGGCATTCCGCCGCAGAAAGTCTACGGCGTCGTGACTTTCTATTCCTTCTTCTCGATGGTGCCCAAGGGGAAATACCCCGTGTCGGTGTGTCTCGGGACCGCGTGCTACGTCCGCGGCTCGGACAAGGTTCTCGAGGAGTTCAAGAGGGTTCTCGGCATCGAGGTCGGAGAGACGACCCCTGACGGCAAGTTCTCCCTCGACTGCCTCCGCTGCGTCGGCGCCTGCGGGCTTGCCCCGGTGGCGACGATAGGCGAGAAGGTCTACGGAAGGCTCAACCCTTCCGACATCAAGAAAATCGTCGAGGAATTCGCCGACTAAGGAAGGGAGACCCTTTCGAGGATCCCCTGAAGCGCGGCGATCGCAATTCCGTAATTTGTAATGGGCACTCCCGCGCGGAGTGCCTTTTTTATGCGTGCGCGCACCAGGCTTTTACTCGCCACGCACGCCCCGCAGTGGATTATAAGGTCGTAGCCCGACAGGTCCTCCGGAAAATCGTTGCCTCCGGCAATGTCGAAACGGACTTCAGCCTTCTTCCGCAGCAGGGCGGGGATTTTTACGCGGCCGATGTCCTCGTTGTCCGGAACGTGGGTGCAGGCTTCCGCGATAAGGACGCGGGCGCCGGGACGGAGGGTGTCGAGGGCTTTCGCGCCTTCGACGAAGGTGTCGATGTCGCCTTTCACCGCGGCGAGGAGGATGGAGAACGAGGTAAGGGGACAGTCCGCCGGGATGGCGGCGTCCACCTGTTTGAATACCTGTGAATCAGTGATTACAAGGTCCGGTTTCTTTGTCATCGCTTCCGGAAGCGTCTCCATCGTACAGCAGACAGGGACGCATCCGCGGTCCAGCAACTCCCTCAGCACCTGCACCTGAGGCAGGATGATGCGCCCTTTCGGCGCCTCGCTGTCCTGGGGCATCACCAGTACGACGGTGTCGCCCCTCCTTACCAGGTCGCCGGTGAGGAAGCGCTCTTCCTCCGCGGGAATGGCCGCGGCGATGCGGCGGAGGAGTGCTTCCGGGTGGTCAAAATTTTGCCACCCACGCACATTTTTGCCGGGAAAGTGCTCTTGGGTGGTATTTTTTTCGCCACCTGCGTACGCTTTACCGTTAACTGTGACGACAGGAATGTCGTCATCCTCGAGGAGTTGGCGCCAGAGAGCGTCTGCGGGGTGTCCGGATAGGAGAAGGACGGCGACGTCCGTGGTGTCGATGACAGCACGGGTGAGCCGTTCACGCTCGGCGCCAAGCTCTCCTTCGTCGCCATAGCCGGCGGTGTCGACAAGCAGGACCGGACCGATCCCCGGTATTTCAATTCTTTTGCGGACGGGGTCCGTCGTGGTGCCGGGACGGTCGCTGACAAGGGCGACCTGCTGGCCTGCGATGGCGTTGACCAGGGTGGACTTGCCGCTGTTGGTGGCTCCGAAGAAAGAGATCTGTACCATATCAGAAGCGGAAATCGCGGGCTCCGTTTTCAATTTTCCTGAGGTGCCTTTCGGTAATCTCCCTCGTGCGCTCGAGAGGAATGTCGGAGAGCGACTTCGCGATGAGGGCTTCACCTGCGGCGCGGGTCTCCGGCGAGGCGTAGTCCATAAGGTATTCCTTGAGGGTCATAAGGGCGTTGGGCGTGCAGCAGAGGCTGATTTTGCCGCTTTTGCAGAGGCTCATGAAGCGGTCGCCGGTGCGGCCCTCGCGGTAGCATGCGGTGCAGAAGCTTGGGATGTGGTCGTTCTCCAGAAGCCAGCGGACGACCTCGTCAAGCGGCCTTGTGTCGGAGATGTCGAACTGGGCGGTCTCGTCGTGGCGTTCCGGAGTGGTGTATCCTCCGACGCTGGTGCGGGAGCCGCCGCTGATCTGGGAGATGCCGCAGTGGAGCAGCTGCTCCCTCATCCTCGCGCTTTCGCGGGTCGAAATGATCATTCCTGTGTAGGGGACGGAAACCCTTAGGACGGCGACCAGTTTGCGGAAAACGTCGTCAGGAAGGGCGTCGGGGAAGTCCTCGGTCGAGATGTCGTCCGCCGGGCAGATGCGCGGGACGCTTATAGTGTGGGGCCCGACTCCGAAGCGCGCCTCGAGGTGCTCGGCGTGCATCAGGAGGCCGACAAGCTCGTATTTGTAGCCGGAAAGGCCGAAGAGGACGCCGATGCCGACATCGTCGCATCCGCCTTCCTGGGCGCGGTCCATCGCTTCGGTGTGCCAGGCGTAGTTGCTCTTGGGGCCGGTAGGGTGCAGCATTCTGTACCTTTCTTTATTATAGGTCTCCTGGAAAAGGATATAGGTACCTATCCCAGCAGCCTTGAGCTTGCGGTAGGATTCGACGTCCGTCGCGGCGATGTTGACGTTGACGCGGCGGATGGAATTGCCCCCTTCTTTCACTGAATATATCGTCCTGATGGACTCCAGGATGTACTCGAGGGGGTTGCGGACAGGGTCCTCGCCGGCTTCGACCGCGAGGCGCTTGTGGCCTGTGCGGATGAGTGCGCGCACTTCCTCCGCAATCTCCTCTTGGGAGAGCTTGCGGCGGGGAATAGTGCGGTTCTTGGCGTGGTAAGGGCAGTAGACGCAGCCGTTGACGCAGTAGTTGGAAAGATACAGGGGTGCGAAGAGCACTATCCTGTTTCCATAAAAGCGCTGCTTTATGTCAGCGGCCAGGGCA
>CADAXR010000072.1 GCA_902791945.1 uncultured Bacteroidia bacterium | reverse complement strand
CTTCCAGAGGTGAAAGTGACTTTGTCATAACAATAGTTTTTGAAGTTAATGAATCGGCACCCTTCACCGTGAAGAATGCCCGGCCCTCCGACGGTGCGGAAAGCCGAGCTGCAATAATATATGTTATTCTGCCAGAAGAGTATAAAAAACATAAATACTTTTTGGTGGTAGTATAAAAAACAAAAATATTTTTCTTTTTTATCGTCGGAAGATTTTGCCACCTGTTGGTGCCATCTCTCGCAAGCTCGGGTCTCGGCTGCGCTCGAAATGACAAAAGAACAGCTCGAAATGACAAAACCAAGTCCATCCAAGGTCCATTTGCGCCGCGAATAATGATTTAAGAGGAATTTCAATTATTTTTGTGTCATGAATCAGATACCGGAATTACAGGCTTTGCTGAGGGCCGTGGAGGAACGGTTCGGAGAGGCGGTGAAGACGACGGCGGGCTTTGAGAGGCTGGCGACGTCGATTGATTTTACTGTGGGGCAGACGCTTGGCGCGTCGACGCTGAAGCGGCTGTGGGGGTATATCCCCGAGAAGACGACACCGAGGCTGTCGACCCTTGACATCCTCGCCCGCTATGCGGGACACAAGGATTTCAAGGCGTTCCGCAAGACGCTTCACGCCGAGGAGAGTTCCGCCTACGTAACGGAGAGGACTTGCCTCACGAGCGCGGATCTCGACGAAGGCGACAAGGTCCGGATCGGCTGGGCGCCGGACCGGATTGTCACCCTTGCCTACCTTGGCTCCGACCGCTTCGAGGTCGTGGAATCGGTCAACGCAAAACTCCTTCCCGGCGATGTCATCGAAGTCTCATGCTTCCTGATGGGATGGCCGCTGTTCGTTCCCTGCATCCACCGCGGAGACACAATTACCCCGCCATACATCGCCGCCAAAGCCCGCGGCCTGTCGAGCATCGAGAAATTATAATGTATTGTCCGTCCCGTCCGGGACAGGAGTACTACTCAAACAGGCCGGTAGCCTCTTTGAAGAGGGCGTCGATGTCCTCGCGGGTGGCTTCCTTGTCAGAAGCCGCTTTGGGGGCGGGATTCACGAGCGGCCGGGATGTATCCGGCGCGGCCTCAGGGGGTGTAATTACCGAAACGCTGTCGGCGGCGGGGAGCGGCGAGGGCGCCGGGGAGTCCGGGTACGACTTAAAAAAGATCATAAAACCGGCGAGCAGGACGGCCAGGGCGGCGGCGATATATAACCATGGCCGCTTGGAAGGCTTCAGAAGGTCGCGCTTCAACTCCGTAACATATCTGTAACGGGCCTCGGGACGCTCCGAGCAGGCCTTCCGAATGGCCTGCCGGTGCCCGTCCGTCAGGTCCGAAAGGGTACGGCCTACGGCCCATATATCCGTCCTCGTGTCGGCATTGCCGCCTGCGAGGACTTCCGGGGCGAGGTAGCTCCGGGTCCCCGCCTGCATTTTCAGCAGGGCGGAGTCGTCCGAGTCCGCCATCCCGAAATCTATCAGCTTGACATTGTCGCCGCTGTCGGTAAGGAGGATGTTGGAAGGCTTGATGTCGCGGTGGATTACCTGCTTTGAATGGAGGTACGCGACGGCGTCGCAAAGCTCGGCGGCGATTTTCCTGAAAAGGGTCTCATCCGGCTTCTTCCCCTCAGGGAAACGCTCCGAGAGGGTCTTCCCGTCCACCCATTCCATCTCTATGCAGTTGCCGAGTTCCGGGAGACGGCGATAGTGGTAGGTACGGCAGATGTGAGGCTCATTGAGGACATATCCGATCTCGAACTCCTTTCGGAGAAGGGCTTCATAGACAGGGTCCTCCCTGTACTGCGGCTTCAGGGATTTAAGCACCACGAACTGTCCGAACTTCTGGGCGCGCCAAAGCTCGCAGAAGCCGTCCGGGCTGCTGTGCAGCAGCTTCAGGCCCTCCTCGATGCCGTCCAGGGCAGGTTCCGTGATAAATCCTGACTGTTCTTCCATACAAGGGGCAAATTTAACCTTTTTTTGCTAACAAGCCCGATTGAAATTATATTTGTACCGATGAAATACGGAAGGGCATATCTTCTTGCGCTGTGTCTGCTCCTTTTCGCAACGGCAAGCTTTGCGCAGGAGCGGGCGTGGACAGCCGCGCTCAGCCGCTACGAATTCATCTGCCGTCGCTGCGCTTCCTGGCGCGATGCGATAGACCGCGGTGAACGCGTCCCCAAGGACAGCCTCCAGGTAATGACTACAGAGCTCAAGGAAGTCCGCAAAAACCTCATGTACGTCCTCGGCGACATGTCGAAGGGCCAGCGCCGCTGGTTCGAAGCCGTCCGCGACTGGTTCGCCACCGGAGAGTGGCCCGTCACCAGCGGCCCGCTGGAGGGGGCGGCAGATTCCTCGGCTTCGCTCGGAATGACAGGGGTGGCTGCGCTCGGAATGACAGGGGTGGCTGCGCCCGGAATGACAGGTTATTTGTCATTTCGACCAAGCGAAGCGCGTGGAGAAATCTATGGAATGACGGGAGGAGACACACCCGACTCCGGCTTGCAGACTTCGCCCGACATGACAAAGAAGAAAGTCTCCTGCGGCGCTGTCGCAGGCCTCACTGTCGGAGTGTGGCCGGACGTGTCGGGCGGAGTAATGGCGGGCGTGAGGCTTGACAAGTGGTGCATCTTCATAAAAGGGCGGAGCAACTTCACCTCGCAGAAGGCATCCTACGAATGCAACGCCGACGGCACGACCGACTACGGCTACTTCTGGAGCAGCGGCGCCAAGGCCGTCGTCTCCCGCCACCAGGTGACTCTCGACGTCTCCTATGCCTTCACAAATCCCGTCTCCCTCTATCTCGGAGCGGGCTACGGCGTCAGGGCCCTCTACTGGCAAGACTCCGAAGGCGCCTGGGCGAAGGTCCGGGACCGCAGCTTCCGCAGCGTCGCCCTCGACGCCGGCCTCCTCGTCCACCCTGTCCCGAAAGGACCGGCCAAAGGCCTTACCTTCCTCGCCGGCATTTCCTACATCCCCCGCACCTACCTCGACGTCGAGGCCGGCCTCGCCTGGCGTTTCTGAGCCGGTGCAGGTTGAAGGAAAATTATTATATTTGCGAGTTATGTTCAATAAGATCAAAAACAGGCTCGGGAGATTCTCCCTGTCGATGAAGACGAAGCTGACGCTGGCGCTGGCCTCGATTGCGCTCATGCTTCTGATATCCAGCCTGATATCTATTCTCGAATACTCCAGGATGCAGAACTACGTCTCCGAGCTCATCTCGGACGACATAGCAAGCATCAATGTAGCCCAGAGGCTCGCCTCGGTCGTGGATTCCTACAACCTCGGCATCCTCACCGTCATCGGCGACGAGTCCGTCAGCGCCCTCCCCGACTTCGACCAGGAGGGCTTCCTCGCCCACTGCGACTCCCTCAAGAGCACCCTGACGGGCAAGCGCCTACTCCCTCTCGCCGACTCCGTCCTCTATTCCTACTCGGCCTACATGCTCGCCTCCCTGGAGCTCGAGGAAGTCATCAAGTCCGACTTCATCGACACGAGGACCTGGTACTTCGAGCGCCTGCAGCCGTTCTTCAACAGGTTGCGCTCCGACATCGACAACCTCTCGACCGGCATCTACGAAGACCTCCAGCAGCACTCCGCGACCTTCGAAAGAGGTTTTTACAGGAGCATCATCCCGGGCGCAGTCGCGGCCGGAGCCGGCATCGTCCTTGTCGCGATGCTGCTCTTCTTCATGATGGTCCTGTATGTCAACCCCCTCTACCGGATGCTTGACAACCTGGACAGCTACCGTTCCTTCGGCAAGCCCTACAACTACACCTTCGACGGCGACGACCAGCTGACCGAGCTGAACGCCGGCATCACGGACCTCGCCGGCGAGAACCGCCAGCTCAAAAAGCGCATCTCCTCCCTCAAGCAACAGCAATGAGCCTGAAAGTCATATCGAGAAACGTCGGCTACGCCCTGCTCGTCAGTGCGCTCTTCATGTTGCTGTCCATTTTCGTCTCCGTCATAAACGGAAACGACAGCGGCCTCTCCGCCCTCCTCATCAGTTTCTCGATCACTTTCATCACCGGCATCTTCCCCTTCTTTTTCGTCCGGAAGACAAGCCGCATAACCCTACGCGAGGGATACATCATCATCGTTCTCTCTTGGCTTCTGTCGTTTATCTTCGGGATGCTCCCCTACGCCCTCTGGGGCGGCCCGTTCACCCTTGAGAACGCCTGGTTCGAAAGCGTCTCCGGCTTCACGACGACAGGAGCGACCATACTCGAAGACATCGAAGCCCTGCCGCGGAGCCTCCTCTTTTGGAGGGCCTCGACCCACTTTATCGGCGGCCTCGGAGTCGTGGTGTTCCTCCTTCTCATAATCCCGACTTCCAACCCCGTCCGCCTGAGGCTGACCCAGATGGAAGTCTCCTCCCTTTCAAAGGAGACCTACCACTCCCGTTCCGACAAGACCGTGAAGATTTTCGCCTACGTCTATCTCGGGATCTGTGCAGTTGCATTCGTCAGCTACGTACTGGCCGGAATGCCCGTTTTCGACGCGATCTGCCACGCCTTCAGCGTGTCAGCGACCGGCGGCTTCTCCTCGAAGAACCTCTCCATCGGAGCCTTCGACTCCCTCGCCATCAACCTCCTCACGATGGTCTTCATGTTCGCGAGTTCCATCCATTTCGGCATTATCTACATAGTCCTCGCGACAAGGACCCTCAAGCCCCTCAAGAATCCGATGCTCCGCTTCTACCTTTTCTACCTGGTGGTAGCGACCGTCATCTGCACCGTCTCCCTCAAGACTGGCGGCATCGAGCCCACCTGGGGCAAGGCCCTCATGGACAGCAGCTTCACCGTCCTCTGCTACGCTTCCACGACTGGATTCGCCATCTGCGACAACTCCACATGGCCGGTTCTTCCCTGCTTCGTAATAGTCATAGTGGGGATCATCTGCGGCTGCGCGGGGTCCACGACCGGCGGCGTCAAGTCCGACCGCATAGTGATGCTGGCAAAGGCCGTCGGCCGCCAGGTCCGTACTATCCTCCACCCGTCCGCCGTCTCGGAAATAAAGATAGGCAGGAGCGTCATCCGCGACGAGGAAGTCTATCCCCACATCCTCTACCTGTCGATGTTCCTCAACTTCCTCCTCCTGTCGATAGCCCTGACCCTGTTTACCGGCACCTCCGGAAACGACGCCATCACCGGCTCCATCTCCTCCATCTGTAATGTCGGCCCCGCCCTAGGGGACCTCGGCACCCACGGCAATTTCAACGGCCAGAACACCATCACCAAGTTCATATTCACCATCGACATGTTCCTCGGCCGCCTCGAGATCTACCCGATCCTCGCGGTGATCTCGATGATGTTCACAAGAAAGAAAAACTAAAGGGCGATGGACAGGGCGGAACTACTGGGACGCCGTTTCAGCGAAGCGCTCCCCTACTCGCCTACATCTTCGCAGGCCGGCCTTTTCACGGCCCTCTCCCGCTTCATAACGACTGACGACGGCGACATCCACGTCGTCCGCGGATACGCCGGCACTGGCAAGACGACCGCCATCTCCGCGGTCGTCGGCGTGCTTTCGGAGCTCGGCATCCACTGCGTGCTGCTGGCCCCGACGGGCCGTGCCGCGAAAGTCCTTTCGCGCTACACCGGCCGCCACGCCGGCACCATCCACAAGCAGATCTACCGCCAGAAATCCCTCGGTTCGGACGGCTTCGGGCAGTTCTCCCTCTCGCCCAACAAGTTGAAGGACACTCTGTTCATAGTGGATGAAGTGTCGCTCATCGGCATCGACGGCGGAGGCCAGCAGTCCATCGCCGCCTTCGGCACCGGCAACCTCCTGGAGGACCTCGTCACCTACCTCCGCGCCGGCGACAGCTGCAAGATGATCCTCATAGGCGACGATGCGCAGCTGCCCCCGGTCGGGCTGGACGCCTCGCCGGCTCTCAGCGAGGAGTACATGGCGGCCTTCGGCGGAGTCGGTTTCTCGACCATGACAGAAGTGGTCCGCCAGCAGGGCGAAAGCGGCATCCTCGCCAACGCGACGATGCTCCGCGAGCGCATCGCGGCCGGAGAAACCGACATACCGGTCGATGAGACCGGCTTCTCGCTCGACGCGTTCGACGACATAGAGCGGATCTCCGGCGGCGAACTGATAGACGCCCTTTCGGGGGCCTATTCCGCCTACGGAGAGGACGAGACTGTCGTCATCTGCCGTTCGAACAAGAGGGCGCTGCGCTACAACGCCGGCATCCGCGCCATGGTCCAGTACAAGGAAGAACGGCTTCTGAGGGGCGACAAACTGATGGTCGTCAAGAACTGCTACCAGTTTCTCGACGGCGTAGAAGAGATGGACTACATCGCCAACGGCGACATAGTCCGCCTCGAAAAGATATGGGGCCACGAGGACCGCTACGGTCTCCATTTCGCGACCGCGCGGCTCTCCTTCCCCGACTACGACGGCCTCACGATCGAGGCCAAAGTCATCCTCGACACCCTCGACAGCGAGAGCGCCTCGCTCTCCTACGAGCAGTCGAACGCTCTCTACCAGGGCGTCAGCGAGGACTACTCGCACCTCCGGACCAAGAGGAAAATCTACGAAGCCGTACGCGAGGACCCGTATTTCAACGCCCTGCAGCTCAAATACGCCGACGCCATCACCTGCCACAAGTCGCAGGGCGGCGAGTGGCGGTGCGTCTTCGTGGATAATCCCGTCTGGCAGGACGCTCTCACGACCGACGACCTCAAGTGGCTCTACACCGCCATCACAAGAGGCGTCGAAAAGGTCTATCTTGTCAATTTCAAAGACGAAATGTTCCGATGAAAAGACTCCTTACAGCGCTTTTCCTTGCCGCCTGCCTCACCGCAGGTGCGGCGGAGGAGACCAACCTCACCTACTCCCCCGACTCGACCCTCGCCGCCTTCACGCGCGCGGGAAATCTATATTTTAAGGTAGTGAAGGACGGCCGCGAAATCAGGCTGACCTGCGACGGCTCATCCCTCGTGATGAACGGTTACGCTTCGTGGGTCTACTTCGAGGAGATCTTCGGAAGACCGTCCAAATACAGGGCCTTCTGGTGGTCGCCCGACGGGAAGACCCTCGCCTTTTACCGTTTCGACGACAGCAGGGTGCCCCTTTTCCCCATCTATTCGGCCGGAGGCCAGGACGGGACGCTGCGCGAGACCCGCTACCCCAAGGCCGGAGAACGCAACCCTGAAGTCAGGATCGGCTTCGTGAATGTGCAGAAGGCCGTTTCCAGGAAGAAAGCCAAGATAGTCTGGGCGGACACGGACCCTTCCGAAGACTGCTACTTCGGCACACCCTTCTGGAGAGGCGACTCGAAGGTCTTCTACCTCCAGAAGGAGCCGCGTCTCCAGAACGAACTGGATCTTTACGCCGTGGACCCCTCGACCGGGAAAAAGACTCCTGTCTATCACGAGAGCGTCCCGACCTGGCTGGACTGGATCGACGGGATGCTGTTCTCGGATGAAGGCCTCTACATGGTCCGTTCCTTCGAAGGCAACTGGCAGCAGATCTACTTCCTCTCCTACGACGGCAGGACTCTCAAAAGGCTCACCGACGGCCCTTCCTGGCGGGTTTCGCTAAGAAAACCCGACGGAGAAGGCGGCCTCTATTTCACGGCGAGGCTCTCCGACCGCCTCCGCACCGGAATCTACCATCTCCGGGCCGACGGCAAGGTGGAGGGAGTTTCCGATCCGGCTTTTCACGTCATGCGCGCCACATTCGCTGACGACGGCTCCATCACGGCGACTCTCTCCAACACCACGACCCCGCCCTTCGAAGTCCGCTACTCCGGCGGCTCCGCAAAGATTATAAAGGAGCCTGCCGCAGTCAAGGAAGGCGCCGCCCTGCCGAAGATAGTCACCATCGAGAACGAAGGTTTCAGCCTCCCAGGTCTTATCACGCTCCCGGAAGGCTTCGACCCCTCGCTCAAGTATCCCGTCCACATCTACATCTACGGAGCCGACACCTGGCGGGGCGACGGCAACTGGTTCACACGCAACGGCATCATCGACTGCCGTCTCGACTGCAGGGCCGCCGGCCACGAGGGCCGGAAGGGTCTTGACAGCATCTACCGCCGTCTCGGCGAAGGCGAGACGAGGGATTTCATTGCCTGGGCGAAGTACCTGAAGAGCCTGCCCTACGTCGACGGCGACAGGATAGGAGTCGAAGGCTTCTCGTTCGGCGGGACCATGACCTCGAGACTCCTTCTCACCGCTTCGGAGCACTTCCGCTACGGCATCGCCGGCGGCGGAGTCTACGACTGGCGCCTCTACGACACACACTACACCGAGCGTTTCATGTCCACCCCGGAGGAGAACCCGGAGGGCTACGCCGCGAGCGCTGTGGTCTCGATGGTTGAAAAATACCCCGTAAAAGCCGGGGAGAATCTGTCGGAGTCGCCCGTTGTGCTCAAACTAACCCACGGTACCGGCGACGACAACGTCCACTTCCAGAACTCCCTGCAGCTCATAAAGGCTCTGCAGGAGGCCGGAAAGGGTTTCGAACTGATGATCTATCCCGACGGGATGCACGGCTACAGGGGCCTTCAGGGCGCCCACTCGGACGCCTCAGACGAGGCCTTCTGGCTTGAGCATCTTAAGGGAAGGGTGGTGAGTGAGGATTGATTTCTGCCAGGACTCGGTGTCCACGTGGGTGTAGATTTCGGTCGTAAGGATGCTCTCGTGGCCGAGCATCTCCTGGACGGCGCGAAGGTCGGCCCCGTTCTCGATAAGGTGCGTTGCGAATGAGTGGCGGAAAGTGTGGGGGGAGATCTCCCTTGTCACCCCGGCGGCGAGGGCCTGCTTTTTCACCAGATTGAATATCGACACCCGCGAAAGCGGCCTTCCTTTCTTGTTTAGGAATACTATGTCGGAAAACTCCGCCTCCGGAGT
Source organism: uncultured Bacteroidia bacterium (assembly GCA_902791945.1). Classification (GTDB taxonomy): domain Bacteria; phylum Bacteroidota; class Bacteroidia; order Bacteroidales; family UBA932; genus Cryptobacteroides. The sequence goes on along the minus strand of CADAXR010000072.1, from coordinate 9,987 downwards.
CCACCGCGCCGCAAGCCAGGCCTTCAGGGCGTCGGCCGCGACCTCCCCGAGCGGCACTATCCTCTGCTTGTCGCCCTTCCCGATCACGCTGATGTATTCCTCTTCGAAAAAGATATTGGAGATACGGAGAGAAGAGGCTTCGCTGACGCGGAGCCCGCAGCCGTAGAGGACCTCCAGGATGGCCCTGTCGCGGAGTCCCGCGTCCGTACCGGTGTCCACGGAATCCATTATGGCGGCGACCTCCTCCACGGAGAGGACGGCGGGCAGGTAGCGGCCGATCTTCGGCGACTCGATGCCGTCGCACGGGTTGTCATCCCTTTCACCCTCCATCACGAGCCAGGAGAAAAAAGAGCGGAGCGCGCTTAGAATCCGCGCTTCCGAGCGCTTGGACATATCCTTTTCTGACAGGAAGCCGAGATATCCTACGATATCCTCGGTCTTCGAGGTCACGCTCCCCCACTCCGACTCGAGAAAAGCCTTGACATCACCGGTGTAGGAGTCCACCGTGTGCTCCGACATCCCCCTTTCGAGCGAGAGATAATAGGTGTAATCGTCCAAAACATCCATAGCAGAGGCAAATATAGATTTTTTTTGTTACTTTTGCAGGTTATGACAAGGATAAAGCTTATATGGATTGCGCTTTGCGTCGCCCTCGCGGCGGCCTGCTCCGTGGACGAAGAGTTCCGCCGGAGCGACTCCCGCGACTCGAGGGAGATCCCCCCGACAAGGTCGGACGACAGCGAAATGCGTAACGTCCTCCTGCTTTATTCCGCCGGATTCAACTCCCTGTCCACCTACCTCAGGGAAGACATCGAAGACGAACTGATGAGCGGCTACATCCCCTCCGGCGGCAGGAATGACAACGTCCTCCTCGTCTTCTCCAAACTTACCGCCACGCCAAGGGATTACCGGACGCAGACGTCCCCCGTCCTTTTCCGCCTTTACAAAGATGCCAGGGGCGAGGTCGTCTCCGACACGCTCAGGACCTGGCCCGTCGGGACCCGCGCCGTCGACACTGACGTCGTCACCGACGTCCTCAACTGCGTCCGCGAGCGCTTCCCCGCAGCCGGCTACGGCGTCATATTCTCCTCCCACGCGACCGGCTGGATGCCCGAAGGCTACTACAGCGACCCCTACTACTTCGACGGCGGCAGCGGAGACGACTTCTGGAACGCCCCGCGCAGGCTTTACCGCTACAGGGAGATCGGCGACGACGCCTGGCCCGCCGTCAAAAGCGTCGGCCAGGAGTACGCCGACGGGACCTCCGAATCCTATGAAATCGACCTGGAGGACTTCGCCGACGCCATCCCCTTCAAACTCGACTACCTCATCTTCGACGCCTGCCTGATGGGCGGGGTCGAGGTGGCATGGGCCCTCAGGGACAAGGCCTCCCTCGTCGCCTTCTCGCAGACGGAGATCCTTGCCGACGGCATGCCATACAAGACCCTTGGAAACACCCTTCTCGGCCCTGCCGGCCCCGACGTCCGCAAGGTCTGCGAGGACTACTTCGAGCAGTACAGCTCCCGCACCGGCAGCAGCCGTTCTGCCACGATTTCCCTCATAGACACCCGCGGACTGGAAGCCCTCGCCGGGGAGTGCGCCCTTCTTTTCGAGCAGTACAGAGACGAGATAGCCTCCCTCCAGTACAAGAGCGTCCAATGCTTCGGCAGATACGTCAGCGGCTACGACCGCCACTGGTTCTTCGACCTCAGGGACATCATAGAAAAGGCCGGAGCGACGGAGGAAGAGCTTGAGGTCTTCGACGTCATCCTCTCCGGCGCAGTGCTCTATGCCGCCCACACCCCCACCTTCCTCAATCTCACAATCAACACCGACTGCGGCCTGAGCATGTACCTCCCCGTCGCCGGCAGCGATTACCTCAACGAGTTCTACCGCAGTTCCATTTCCTGGAACGACGTGACGGCTCTTGTCAAATAAATTTATATTTCCTATCTTTGCGCGCTCTTTAAAAGCCGAAGGGCTTTTGGTGCAATGGGGTCCGGGCGTTTCCCGGACTGAGTAACACATTTTAAACAAAAAGCAATGAAGCATTTCGCTCTCAGCGGAACTATCCGCGAAAAAGGCAACAAAGCCGTCATCAAAGCCTTCCGCAGGGAAGGTCTCGTACCTTGCAACCTCTACGGAGGCGGCATCGAGAATGTCCTCTTCACTGTCTCGGCCAAGGATCTCAAGGGTCTTCTTTACACCCCCGCATCCTTCATCGTCGACCTCGCGCTCTCCAACGGCAAGACCTACACTGCAGTTCTCCACGAGCTTCAGTTCCATCCCGTCTCCGACGAGTGCCTCCACATCGACTTCCTCGCCGTCAGCGAAGACAAGCCGATCGCCATCGACGTTCCCCTCGCCCTTGAGGGTCACCCCGTCGGTGTCCAGGCCGGTGGTAAGTTCACCCAGCTTTCCCGCAAACTGCGCGTCAGCGGCCTCATGAAAGACCTCCCCGACACGCTCAAGGTGGACATCTCCCCCCTCGGTCTCGACAAGAGGCTCACGGCCGGCGAGCTCAGCTATGACGGCGTTACCATCCTCTCCCCCAGGACGACCATCATCTGCGCCGTCAAGGCCACCCGTGCCTCCGCCGCAGCTGCAGCAACCGAGGAAGAGGCTTAATCCCACCGGTCCGTCGCAATGGAATACCTCATCGTCGGACTGGGCAACATCGGGGCCGAATACGCCTCGACACGCCACAACATCGGATTCATGGTGTTGGATGCCTTTGCGAAGGCGTTCAACACCATTTTTTTACCGACGCGCTACGGCGACGTCGCCGAAGTCTCCTGGAAAGGCCGTAAGCTGGTGCTCCTGAAGCCCTCGACCTATATGAACCTCAGCGGCAAAGCCGTCCGCTATCACCTGCAGCACAGGAGCGTCCCCACCGAAAACCTCCTTGTCATCTCCGACGACCTCAACCTCCCCTTCGGCAAGATCAGGATGAGGGAAAGAGGCAGTGCCGGAGGTCACAACGGGCTGCAGAACATCGCCGACCTTCTTGGGACGGAAGACTGGGCGCGCGTCCGCGTCGGAATCGGAAACGATTTCTCACGCGGAGCCCAGATAGGGTTCGTCCTCGGCAACCTTTCCGAGAGTGAAATAGCCACTGTCCGGGAAGTCTCGGAGCGCATTGAAGAAGGGATTAAAATCCTTGTTACACAGGGACCTGAAAGGGCTATGAATTACCTCAATACAGCCCCAAAAAAGGAAGAAACTTCCCAAAAAGATGAAAAATCCAGCATTTAGGTCAAAAAAATCTTAAAATTTTTGTTTTTTCGTTTTTTTTCCATACCTTGCGCAAGATTGACTGACTGATTTTCAGTTTCATAAACCAAAAACCATAAAAAAATGAAAGCTCTTGTAGAAAAAATCGCTGCTGAATTTGCAGAGTACGCAAAGAACGCTGAAGCCCAGGTCGCTAAAGGTAACAAAGCCGCCGGTGCACGTGCCCGTAAGGCCGCCCTTGCTCTCATGAAGGACCTCAAGGACTTCCGCAAGAAATCCGTCGAAGCTGCAAAATAAGCTCCGTTTGAGATTCAGGGCCCGCCTTTTAAGCGGGCCCTTATTTTATCCCCAAGAGCGATGAAAAGATTATTCCTTCTTATTCAACTCCTTATAGCGCTTCCCCTCGCTGCGGGCGCCCAGGCCATCTACAGCATCGACGTGGATGTCCTTATCAGCGACAACGGCGATGCGAGGATTACCCAGGTCTGGGACACCGAAGGGGTGGACGGCACCGAGTGGTACATCCCCATCGGCAATCTCGGCCAGATGAAGATCAAGGACCTTACCGTCTCCGACGAGAACGGGACGGTCTTCGAGACCCTGGACTACTGGGACGTTGACAAGAGCCTTTCCGAGAAAAAGGGGAAGTGCGGCATAGTGGACAAGGGCCCCGCCGGAGTGGAGGTCTGCTGGGGCAAGGGCAGCTACGGCCACCACGTCCACACCGTCGCCTACACGGCGACAGGTCTTGTCAGCGGTTTCATCGACTACGACGCTTTCAATTTCAAGTTTATAAACGATCAGCTTTCCTCGGTCCCCGGCAAAGTCAGCGTGACGATCCGCAACGGCACCGGCAAGGGGAAATGGACGTCCGACAACGTCAAGGTCTGGGGCTTCGGCTTCGGCGGTGAGATCTACGTCAATGACAAGGGCGAAGTCTATACCCACAACACCGAACCGCTGAACCGCTACAGCGAGGTCATCGTGATGTGCCGCTTCGACAAGGGTATATTCCATCCATGGCTGGAGCGTAACCGCCCTTTCAGCGAGATGTTCAATATGGCTATGGAAGGGAGCGAATACACCCCTCCATCAGCAAGGATCGACAGTCTCCACGTCTCAGTCCTGCTGGACGAAGAGGGAGATGCTTTCGTGATGGAAGAGTGGTTTGTCTGCGCGCCTCCGGGCCGCTGGAAGACTCTCAGGAACTCCCTAAGAAAGGAAAAGATGCCCATCCACGACGTCAAGGTCAAGATCGACGGCGAACTTCTCGGCGAACTGACCTACAAGGAGTGGAAAAAGCGTTCCACCCTCTCCGTCATGGACAATTACGCCTTTTCGGAAAATAAGGGAGGCCGCGTCAAGGCCATCCGCTGGGCCAGCTCCAAAGACGGCCTGCAGACCTTCAAGCTGCTCTACAACCTCGACGACGCCGTCAAGAACCTTTCCGACTGCGACGGCTTCTGCCATCTTTTCCTCAACCAGCAGATGAACGTTCACCCGGAGAAGGTCAAGATATACGTCATGGCCCCCGGGATCAACAAGGATAACACCTCGATCGAGTTCGCCGGCATGGAAGGAGAATGCGGCGTCCTCAACCGCGGCGCCTATGTAAAATGCTCCGGCTACTACAACAGCGAGGCGTATCTCAAGGTGCTTGTCCGCTTCGACGACAGCGTCTTCGCTCTCAAAAGCACTCCGGAGAGCAGGGACTGGGCGAAATTCTCCGACGGCGCCCTCGGGGATGTCAGCGTCTCCGACCACTATGATGAAGGCGACACCACGGCAACAGACTGGAGCCTCATAGTCACTCTCGGCCTCATATTCCTCTTTTTAGGCAGGAAAATCTGGCGGAAGACCGGCCACGTGCTGCGCAAGAGCGTATTCGGCACGGCGAAAGTCACGTCGTGGTGGAGGGACATCCCCTTCGGAGGCAATCTCGATCCCGCTGTCTGGGTTCTCAACAACGGCTGGAAGACAGACAAACCCTACAAGGACAAAGACCTTATCGGCGCCTGCTTCCTCAAGTGGATCCAGGACGGTATCGTCAGGGTGAACCTTACGGAAGACGGCCGGAAGCAGGCCGCAACCCTCGAATTCCTGACCGACTCGCTTCCCTCCGAAGCGGCAGCGAGCGAAAAAGAACTTTTCGACATGGCTTTCAAGGCGGCAGGAGAGAACAGGATCCTCGAAAAGAACGAGTTCAACGCCTGGGCCCGCGGCCACTACACCACCGTTGAGTCCTGGCTGACCTCCGTCTCGAAAAGGGGCACCGAGTGGTTCCGCAGCAAGGGCATCAGCACGAAGCTGTATCCTCCATCCCTCGGCCAGAAAGGCCAGGAGGAGGCCGTCCGCCTCCTCGGCTTCAAGAACTACCTCTCCGATTTCACCCTCGTCTCCGAGCGTGAAGCCCCGGAGGTCAAACTCTGGAAGCAGTACCTCGTGTACGCAACCCTCTTCGGCATCGCGGACAAAGTCAGCGCCTCATTCAAGAAGCTCTATCCCAAGCTCTACGAAACCTACGCGAGGGAAACCGGCCTCGGCGATTTCCGTACCTACGACCTGGTCTCCAGCATCGCCAGCTCCTTCGTCGCAACAGCCCACGCGGCCCATCCGGTGACTTACTCCTCCTCCGGAGGCGGACACTCCTCCGGCTGGTCCGGCGGCGGCGGACACACCTCCCACAGCGGTGGCGGCGGCTACTCCGGCGGCGGTCACGGCGGCGGCAGTCGATAATTCACAGCGAATCCGGCCGGTATTACTTTCCGCAACCGTCGCTTCGCGACCCCTCCCACTGACGTGGGCCCCTCCCTCTAATAGCCGAGGGTGGCTAAGGCCGCGGAAAGTAATACCGGCCGGATTCGCAAAAAATTTTCGATTTTTTTCGATTATGCTGCAACGTTTTGAAAACATGTTGCATCTATAGGGCAAGGTTTAGGTTTTAGTACACGTCATGGAGCCGGAGACGAAGTGATTTCGTCGGTCCGGCTTCTTGCTATATGGCATTTTATTTATTACCTTTGCCGGTGTACTGAAACCTGTATGAGAAAGCCTGTGACAATGATCCTGGCGGCGCTTTTGTTGTTTTCCCTCGAAGCGGCCGCCATACGCGTAAGATACAGCGAGCTGAGCGCCGTCCAGCCGGACGGTACCGTGCTGTCCCTTACCGCATCAGGCGACGAACATTTCCACTTCCTCAGGACAGACGACGGCCGCTTTGTAAAAAGAGGGCCGGACGGAGTTTTCTACTACGCATACATTGACAGCGACGGCATCCTCAGGCCCTCCGCCTACCCTGCCGGCAAGCCCGCGCCAGCGCAGGTCCTTTCAGCCGCGAGCGCGTTCCCCGAGGCAATAGTCTCGGCACGCCTCGAAGCCAGGATGCGGAGCGTCAGGCTGCAGGAGGAGCCACTTATGAAGCGATTTCTCGGCGCCCATCCCTTCGCAGCCGGCTCCGGAGCGCCGGTAAAGCACGGGCTCATTATCCTTGCCGAATTCAAGGACGTGCCCCACGCCTACGACAAATCCCTTTTTGAAAACATAATCAACGGCAGCGGCAACGACACCGCCCTCTCCTACTTCAACGATCAGTTCGGAGGCAGCGTCAGTTTCGAGTTCGACATCGTGGACTGGGTTCCGCTCCCGCAGAACAGGGTCAGCTACGGGGAGAATGTGAGCGATTCCGACAAAGATCCCGAGCAGATGGTCATCGACGCCTGCCAGGCCGCCGACCCCTACGTCGATTTCTCCAAATACGACGACGACGGTGACGGCAAGGCGGACAACGTCTTCATCTGGTTCTCCGGCAAGGACGAATCCGACGACACCGTCGCCAACGCCGACTGCATCTGGTCCCACGCCTACAAACTGAGCTACAGAGGCAAGACCATAGTCCTCGACGGAGTCACCATCGACTCCTACGCCTGCACCTCCGAGCTTATGCGTATCGACAGAGATTACACGATGGCCTCCATCGGCACCTTCTGCCACGAGTACTCCCACACTTTCGGCCTCCCGGACCTCTACGACACCGACTACGAAAAGAGCGGCGGCACAGGCACCGGCCTCTGGCACAGCCTCAGCCTCATGGACTCCGGCAACCTCAACAACGACGGCCGCACTCCCCCGTGGTACACGTCCATCGAGCGTGAATTCCTCGGCATGAGCGATGCGATAACCCTCGCCTCAGGGACTTACACCCTCGAGCCTGTCCACAAAAACGGCAAATACTACAAGATGGAGACCGGCAATCCCGGCGAATTCTACCTCTTCGAATGCCGTTCTTCCGAAAAATGGGACGCCTACTGCGGAGGGACCGGACTCCTTATATATCATATAGACCGTTCGCAGAACCTTGTCCGCAGCAAGACCGCCGCGTCCCGCTGGGCGTCGAACACGCTCAACTGCATCCCTTCGCACCAGTGTGCCGACGTGATCCCGGCTCACCCTTCGGCCAGCGTGGTCTCCCAGGTCTTCTGGCCCAACGGGAGTTACCGCGCCTACACCCCGCAGGGGACCCCGTCCTTCACGTTCTGGGACGGCACCCAGTCCCCTCTCGCGATAGTGGACATAAAAAGAAGCAGCTCATCGGTGCAGTTTACTGTGACCGGAGACTTCCTCTCCGTCCCGTCGGTCTCCGCCGCGACCGCATCAGTCTTCCAGGACGCCGCGATAGTGTCAATCACGTCCTCGTCCGCCTTCTATCAGGGAGAAGCCGTGGTCGAGTGCTACAAGAGCGGCTCCTCTACGCCTTCGACCTACCGCGTCAGCCCCTATGCCCCCGGCAAATACGCCGTGCTCATCGAGGGCCTGACCCCGAAGACGGCCTACAGGACAAAGATTTATTTCGAAGACGGCGGAGTGAGCGGAAACATCTATGAAGCCCTGTCCTTCACGACCAGGACCTACCGCAGCGGCTCCCTTCCCTTCATCTATTTCAACGGAGCGGAAAGGGACGCAGAAGGCCGTTTCGCCCCGGGAAGCAGGATTCCTCTCCGCGTCTATAACCTTCCCGAAACGGCGAAGACGGAGTGGACCTTCGACGGCCGGCCCATATCAACCGGCGGCGACTGCCACTACGAAATCACCCGTTCCGGTCTTCTCAAAGTGACCGTCACCCTCAAGGACGGGAGCACGGAAATCATCGCCAAACGAATCAACCTCCAATGAAACGCCTTTCCGTCATAATAGCCGTCCTCCTCGTCCTCACGGCCTGCAACCGCAATAAAATCGAGCCCGAGATGCTCGAGAGCGACAATCTCTGCCTTTCGATAAAGGGCAGGACCGTCTTCACCTACGACGAGGACGACTGCCAGATCAGCTTCAACCGCAGCAGCCGCACCTTCCGTATCGGCGACGACACGATGGACGATTTCTTCACCCTGACCACTAACGTCATCCCTTCCTCAAAAGGCGAAAAGGTCAAGGGCGACATTCAGTGGACCTCGGAAAGCAGCGTCCAGAGCCGCAAATACATCCAGTTCGAGGTACAGAAAATAGAAAACGGCACCGTGTGGCTCTGGTCAAAGACCGACCGCATCGCTGCCGTTGTCAGGATCCTGGACTGACCGGGATCAGAAAGCTTCCGCTATAGCGACAAAGTCATCCGCCTTGAGGGACGCGCCGCCGATAAGACCGCCGTCGATGTCCTTCTCGGCGAAGAGTTCCTTCGCGTTGGAAGGCTTGCAGCTGCCGCCATAGAGGATGGTGGTCTCCTCGGCGAGTTCCTCTCCGAACTTCGCGGCGAGGACCTTGCGGATGCAGGCGTGGATTTCTTCGGCCTGGGCCGCGGTCGCGGTCTTGCCGGTGCCGATGGCCCAGACGGGCTCATAGGCGATGACGATCTTCTTCATGTCCTCGGCGGAGAAATTGTAGAGGACAGCCTCGGTCTGGGCCTTTACGACGTCGAAGTGGCGTCCGGCTTCCCTCTCGTCGAGATTCTCTCCGACGCAGAGGATGACGCCGAGACCGGCCTCGAGGGCGAGTTTCACTTTTTCGACAAGCTTCTCATCGGTCTCGCCGTAGTACTGACGGCGCTCGGAGTGGCCGAGGATGGTCCAGCCGCAGCCGGCGTCCTTCAGCATATCCACGGCGACCTCGCCTGTGTAGGCGCCCTTGGTGTGGTCGGCGCAGTTCTGGGCGGAAAGGCCTATCTTAGTGCCCTTCAGGACCTCGGCGACGCTCACAAGATGCGTAAAAGGAGGGGCTACGATGAGGCTGACGCCTTCGCCGAGACCGGCGGCTCTCTCTGCAACGGCCTTCGCAAGGGCCACACCTTCGGAAACGGTAGTGTTCATCTTCCAGTTTCCAGCAACGATTTTCTTTCTCATGACTGTGTTTATTTTAGTTTTTTTTTGATATTTCCGTTATTGTCGACAGTGGCTTCGCTCTGAGGCACGTCAGTGTCGGTGAGAGCTTTCATGTGGCGGGCGACACGGCCGTCGGTGTCTTTCCGCGGCCCCTTGCCGTACTGCTGCACGAAGCCGTGGATTTTTCCGTCCACGAAGGAGCCGTCGCGGAGGATACGGGCCGTCACGACGGGCGCGTATCCGTTGACCCCGGAGATATTTACCCCGTACGGAGTGCAGAAATTGCCGAGGCTGTAGGCTATGAGCCGGCCCTTGTAGACCTCGACGCAGCGCGTCACGTGGGGGCCGTGGCCATAGACAAGGTCGGCGCCGAGCTCTATACACTGGTGGGCGAAGGCACGGAGGTTTCCCCTGTTCTCCCCGAGATAACTCTCAGGGCCTTCAG
>CADAXR010000071.1 GCA_902791945.1 uncultured Bacteroidia bacterium | reverse complement strand
GCCTGGGAGTTCGTGGCGGGTGAATTCAGGAAAGCTATGGAAATGGCACCCGACTTCACCGATAAGAACTACGTCTCGAAGGACGCCGCTAAGGCCCTGCTCGCAAGGACATACCTTGCGATGGGCAGGAAGGCCGAGGCCGCGGCCCTCGCGGAGGAGCTTATCGGCTGCGGCCGTTTCGCCCTGGCCGATTTCTCGTCCATATTCCGCGGCAAGGACAACAAGGAGGAGATATTCACCTTCTCCAACCTCGTCAACGAGGGTTCCTTCAATATCGGCTCCTACTATTACACCAAAGAGTCCGACGTCGGCGGCAGTTACACCTTCTGCCCGACGCAGGAGGCGATGGATATGTTTGTCCATTACGACAAGAGGACCCCTTATTCGGTCGATATCCAGGGCAGCAACAATGTCGTGAACAAATACTGCCAGGGCGACGCCGGGCAGGATCCCATCTATATCACCCGCCTCGCGGAGATGTATCTGATCAGCGCGGAATGCCAGGGGCTCGCCCTCGGCATCGACAGGCTCAACCAGCTGCGCCGTTTCCGCGGCCTTTCGGACGTCCATCCGGCGAACGAGGCCGCATTCCTCAACGCAGTGCTGAACGAGCGCAGGCTTGAACTTTTCGGCGAAGGCTTCCGCTGGTACGACCTTGTGCGTACAGGCAAATACGAGCAGACGGTGGGAGTCGATACGAAATACACGGTGCTGCCGATTCCTTCGAGGGAATTGACGCTCAACAAACTTCTGGTGCAGCATCCTCTGTGGAAGGCTTCCACCGATAATCCGGCAGAATGATATGAAAAGATATTGGATATACATATTGGCGGCACTGACGGTCCTTTCGGCCTGCCAGAAACTCCCGCAGGGGCCCGGCGACATCCCGGACACCAGTTATGTCCCCAGGACGGAACTCGGCGCCAAACTGGCCAAGGCCGCTTCGGTAGCCCACATCTATGCCGACAGCACATTCCTTCTCGCCAGGGGCGTTGACGAGACTGACGTCCACCTCCAGACGATGGACTACAAAGTGGAGCATATCTTCATCCTCCGGATAGACCTCTCCGCTCCCGGCGTCAAGATGAAACTTGTGCTTCCGGGCGACAGCGACACTTATGTCGTCGGCGCCCGCCAGACCCCTTCCGAGATGATAGAAATCGTTGACAAGCCCGGCCGGAGGGTTATAGCGGCAGTCAATGCCGACTTCTGGGACACTTCCAACGGCAGGACCCGCGGACCTATCCATCGCGAGGGCGCTATCCTAAAGGAGGATTTCTTCTACTCGAAGACCCTCACGGACCAGGCTATCAGTTTCTTCGGTTTTGATTTTGACGGAGTTCCGGTAATCCGCGATTCCACCGAGTACCGCCCCCATCAGAGCGAGTTCTGCGACCTCACCGGCAGCGGTGTCATTGTCCTCAAGGACGGGGTTGTGCCGTCCGACTTCTCGGCCTACTCCCGCAACAGGCACCCGAGAAATGTGGTCGGATATTCCGCCGACGGCAAGACTCTCTATTTCTTGATTGCCGACGGCCGTCAGCCGACCTGGTCCGAAGGTCTGCTCTATTGGGAGATGGGCGAGATGATGAAGAGCCTCGGCTGCTCCTGGTCGTCAAATCTTGACGGCGGAGGCAGCGCGCAGCTCGTTGTGCGGCACCCTACAGTAGATATTTACCAGTTGCGCAATCGGGCATCCGACGGTGCCGAACGTCCGGTCGTCAGCTGCTGGATGGTAACCTCAGATGAGCCTTGACGCATATGAAAAAGACGCTTCAAATACTTGCAGTTTTGGCACTGGCCGCCCTTTCCGCTTGCCGGGAAGGCAAGCCTGACGATCTTCCCCACGATCCTAAGGTGCTGTCTATAATTCCCAAGGCAGGATATCCCGGGACGGAAGCCATCATCTCCGGATGGTGGTTTGAAGGCAAGGCCGTTTCTGTGGATATCGGCGGGACGCCGGCAAATGTCGTGTCGTCAACGATGGACCGTATCACGGTCGTGATGCCGGAGAAAGAGCTCGGAAGCTACGAGGTGACGGTGACCGTGGACGGCAGGTCTCACGGAGGAATTACCTTCCGCTATGCTGAGCACCCGGAGGAGGAGACCATTGAAATATATTCCTACACTCCGGATCACGGATATGTCGGAGAAGAGATTACCATAGGCGGACGCAAGTTCTCGGCCAGGAAGGACCACAACAGCGTGACCATCGGCGGCCTTGCCTGCGAAGTCCTCTCCGCCACGACAACTCGCCTTGTCGTGCGTATCCCCGACCTCGATCCAGGCCAATATCCGTTTGTCGTCACATCCGAGGGCGAGACCGTGACAGGCCCGGACTTCACTTATGATCCCAGACCCACGCTTACGGTCACTTCGGTCACTCCGAATGTCGGAAGTGTCGGTGACGTGCTGACACTCACTGGTCTTTGCTTCGGCGAGACCCCTGAGGAGAACACGGTGACCATCAATAACGTACAGGCCACGGTGCTTGAAGCGTCTTCCCGTACGCTGCGTATCGTCGCCCCGGAGAATCCTAACGGCTCTTATCCAGTCGTCGTCACCGTCGGTGACAAGACTGTGGAGGGGCCCGAGTTCCTTTACATCGAAAAGCAGTTCACCTACAGGGTCAGGACTGTTTCTGGTCTGGTCGGCAGGGCCGCGGACGTCAATACCGTCATCGACGGCGACATATCCTCCGCGAAATACTGGCAGCCGCGCGGAATTGTCTTCCTCCCGGCTCCGGACGGTCGTATGGTCATATTCGACAATGGCAACAACGCCTTCCGTTTTATGACACTCGACAGCCCCTACAGCGTGACTCACAGCGTATCTGCGAAGGGCTATCTCAACGCGGCATGGCGCGGATGCGTCCATGGAGACTGGATATATATGGCCAGTAAGGGCAACAACCGTATCGTCAGGTATAACTACAAGACGGATGAAAGCGGTATCGTCCCGACCAATTTCGCCGGGACGTCGCCGATGGATGTGTGTTTCGACGCTTCCGGCAACGGCTACGTTCTTGTGAGGGACGGATCAAAGGCCATATTCAAGGCGACCGGAGATGATTTTACCACTCTGGAGTCTTTCGTCACCTTCGACGACGGCCCGCTTGCCATGGAATTCGCTCCGGACGGCACCCTTGTCGTCACGACCAACGGATGCCAGGTGATCGGTGTCGCCCCGAACGGGGCCAAGACGGTTATTGCCGGCATCCGTGCGGCGAAGGCCGACGACAACGGAGAGCCGGGACAGCCGCTTACGGCGAAGTTCGGAGCAAATCTCTTCGGAATGACGCTGGACGCCTCCGGCAACGTCTATGTGGCCGATGATTCCTTCAAGGTCATAAAGTTCATAAGGAAGGGAGACAACGGCTACACCGATGCCACCGTGCTTACTGTGGCCGGCACCTCCGGCACTTCTGCAGTAATCGACGGTGACGGCATTTCCGCCGCTTTCGGTACCCCCGGAGAAATCCGGATGGCTCCGGACGGCAAGCACCTCTACGTTTCGGAATACAGCAATTTTGTAATCAGGGAGATAGAACTGATATGAAAAGATTGATATTCGCAGCCCTGGCGCTGCTGGCCTTGACGGCGTGCCGGGATAAATACGAAGCGAGAATTACGGACCTCCGCCTGGTCTCGGTCGATCCTCGTACCGGTTTCCCGGGAGAGCTCGTGACTATATTCGGCTGGAATTTCTCCCCGGAAGCCTCGGAGAACGAGGTATGCTTCGGTGGGGAGAAAGCCATTGTGCTGGAAGCCTCTTCCGGCCGCCTCCAGGTTGTTCTGCCGAACCTCCCCGTAGGCAATTACAAGATTTCGGTAAAATCGCCGCTCGGCTACCAGGAGGGCCTGTCGTTCAGTTTCCTCAAGGCTCCCGACAAGATTTTCCGCGTATCAACTATAGTCGGCCAGCAGGGGCAGCGCAAATGCGTGGACGGGGTCGGCACCGAGGCCCTGACTTATATGCCTACGGGCATCAGCAAGGCTCCGGACGGCACGCTCTGGTTCACCGACCGCGGAGGCAACAAGGTCCGGCGCATCGCCAAGGATATGACCGTACAGACAATTGTGGACGCTTCCGCCCCCGGCGCCGCCGTGTGGCAGGGCTGCTTTGACGGCGAGGGCAACTACTGGTTCAACGACAAGGCCAACGGCACGCTCAAGCGTTACGAGCCCGCCGCCGGTAGGACGGTTACCGTGGCGACCGGCATGAAGTCCCCGATGAATGTCGTAATGACTTCTTCCGGCGACTTTCTTGTCCCCGCCCGCGACGACAAGGCTATCTGGAAGTTTGACGGAAGCGGCAACAAGACCAAGTTCGCCGACGTGGAGTTCGGGCCGTCATTTATAGCCATAGACCCCAAGGGGAATGTGGTTTCTGCAACTCACAACGGCTACAGGATCATCTCCATATCCCCGGACGGAAGCACTTGGAAGACTATAGTGGGAGACGGGGTAAAGGGGTCTGAGGCCTCCGACGGTATTGACGGCGATCCGCTGACCGCCACCATCACCTCCTGCCACGGAATCGATTTCGATTCCCACGGAGTGATGTACATCTCCGATGCTTCCTTCCACCGTATCCGCCGCCTTGTCCCGGACGCCGACGGCAATTACGAGACCGGCGTGCTTGAGACCGTTGTCGGCGGCGTCAAGGGCTATGCCGACGGCAAGGGCCTCAATGTCAAGTTCAACGAGCCGGACGGCATCCTCGTCTATGACGACGCGACGCTTTATGTGTGCGACGCCCAGAACTGTCTGATCCGAAAAATTGAAATACAATGAAAAAAACGTTTCTGATCATTGTATTGCTTCTTACCTACTGCTGCGGGACGGAATGTGATTCTCAGCATAAGACTCCGTTCAGGCTTCTCTATTGGAATATCCAGAACGGGATGTGGGATGGCCAGGGGGATAATTATGACCGTTTTGTAGATTGGGTTTCCAGGCAGGCCCCTGACGTGTGCGTGTGGTGCGAAGCCCGTTCCATTTACTACACAGGGACATCGGACAAGATGCCGGTCGAAGAAAAATACCTTGTGGACGGATGGCCGGAGCTTGCCGGACGTTATGACCACAGGTTTGTCTATGTGTGCGGTATGAGGGATAATTATCCCCAGGTCATAACTTCCAGGACGCCGATACACGGAGTAAAGAAAATCCTCGGCACAGATGAACTGATTGTCGCCCACGGGGCCGGTTGGGCCCAGGTTACCATAGGGGACAGGACCCTCAATCTGGTCACAGTCCATACGTGGCCGCATCCATGGGCCTACGATGCCGAGGATCAGGAGAAATCCAAGGCAGAGAACGGTGGCGACGCTTACAGGGCAAAGGAGGTTGAGTACATCTGTTCAGAGACCATAAACGATGCAAAGGAGGGTAATTGGCTTATGATGGGGGATTTCAATTCCATCTCACGGACCGACAATGCCCTTTATGGCCTGCCGGCAGATTCGCCGAAGTTCCAGGCCCAGGACTATATCCACGACAACACTTCCTACCTGGATATCATCAAGCAGAAATACCCGGAGGAGGTTATAGTGTCAACGTGGATCGACACGCGCTACGATTATGTTTTCTGTACGCCCGACCTTCTTCCCCTGGTGAAGGATGCAAGGATAATACATGACGATTACACTACTCCCGTCAGGGACGCCGTCGTCACAAAGTTTGCACGTCCTTCCGACCATCTTCCGATAATAGTCGATTTTGAACTGTGAAAAGGATTTTGATGATATCTTGCCTGATGCTTTCGTTTTCCTGCGGGAAGACAGACCAGCCAACCGGCGGAGGCTCTGAGCCTCAGGGCGGGGGCGGAACCACGCCGCCGTCGGAAGAGCGTATCGACGTCAGGATAGCGACGTATAATATCCGCTGCCTCCAGAGCACCGACACCGGCTACAAGAGCTGGGAATTCCGCAAGGGCAATGTCGCGAAACTCGTAAAGGACCTCGGCTTTGAGATCGTCGGATTCCAGGAGGTGAGCGAGGGGATGGTGGCAGACCTGAAAAACGGCCTGCCGGAATATGGTTTCCACCTTGTAGGCCGTGAGGACGGCGTGTCGCAGGGCGAGAGCGTAGGCGTCGCCTGGAAGTCCGGCCGCTTCACTTCGGTCAAATCCGGTCGCTTCTTCCTTTCCGGGACTCCGGACGAGGTGTCGTCACCGTATCCGGCCTGGACATCGACCAACCCTGGGCGCAACAGGGTTGTCGCCTGGGTTGTCCTTGAGGATAAGGCTTCGGGCCGCAGGCTGCTGGTCTTCGCCACCCATTTCGAGGTGGGCAAGACCGACGAGGTGACGATACGG
This sequence comes from uncultured Bacteroidia bacterium, assembly GCA_902791945.1. Classification (GTDB taxonomy): domain Bacteria; phylum Bacteroidota; class Bacteroidia; order Bacteroidales; family UBA932; genus Cryptobacteroides. The sequence goes on along the minus strand of CADAXR010000071.1, from coordinate 4,628 downwards.
CTCCGTTCGGCGGAACTGGTGGCCTCCCGTGCCGTTTCGCTCAATCCGTCCAATTTGCCTTTCGTCCTGCTTGGCGACCTCAATGCAAAGCCGACGGAAAGCAGCCAGGCAGAGCTCCGCAAGACCCTTACCGACGCTTATTCCGCGGCGGAGGCCGCAGGGGTGCGTGAAGGCTTCAAGGGCTCTTTCAACGGGCATAATTACGAGCCGGACAACTACCTGGACAACCAGGGGCTCCGTATCGACTACATATATTACAAAGGGGATATAGACATCTCCCGTTACAGGGTGGCCGACGACAAGTATGACGGATACTATCCGTCGGACCACTGTCCCGTTTTTGCCGATTTAAAACTATAATACCATTTAATTATGAAGAAAAACTACTTACAACCTCTTGCCCGCTCAGGGCGGCTGAAAATCGAGGATAATTTTTGTGCGTCGAATCTGTCGACACCTTCCGTCGGCGGCATTGAAGAGCTGGTGGAAGATGAAGAAGGAACTTGGAATTAACGGAGGACAGGCTATGAAAAAGATTTATGTCATTATGCTTGCCGCCCTTTCTATTGCGGCAGTTTCCTGCAAGAAGGAGAATTCCGAACTTGCTACTGACGGCCAGGTCCCGGCCGGGAACTCTCTCGTGGCACGTTTCGCTCCCGACGAGGTGAAGACTGCGTTTGTCGGCGGGACCTATATGTGGAAGAAGAACGACAATATGGTCGTCCGCAGCGACAACGCCAACGGCTACACCGTATATAAGTACACCGGCGAAGATACCGCCGGCGAGGCGGAGTTTGTTCCGAACACCGATGATAATATCGTGTATGGCCAGAACTCTTTCGCCATCTATCCCGGCAAGGTCAGCGGCAGCGGCGCTTCCGCTTATCCGAAGGAAGAAGACGGTTCGCTGAAACCGGTGCTCAAGGACACCTACAATTGGTTCGACGGCAATGTCGAGGCCCCGATGCTGGCCCGCGTGGAGGCCGGTCAGCCGCTTGAGTTCAAGCACCTCGGCGGCGTCCTGAAGGTGACCTACAAGAATGTTCCTCCAAAAGCTACGAAGATATTTGTCGTAGCTCCCGTGGTGGATGCAGAACTTCTGGCAGCCGGCAAGGTCACTTATAAGACCAACTCGACTATGAACAAGACCTACAACTGGACCACCGAGGGCGGCGGATTCGATCCTGCGGAAATCCCCTACGTCAAGGCGTACGACCATAGCGGGACGTACAAGATGACCGTAAGCCTTGCTAATGCCACGGCGGCCCAGAGGGCTTCTGATGATGGCATCACCGCTTATATTCCTCTCCCTGTAGGTCCGGTGGAGGTCGATGGGAAGAATGTTTATCCCAGACTTGAGGTCTGCCTTGCCTTTGCCGACAATACCCCTGTCCCCGGCTCCGAGGTGTCCGCCAACAATGTCCAGATCGAGCGCGCCCACATCAAACCAATGCCGGCAATCACCCTGACAAAGTACTCCGTTGAGGTTGTGGCAGGCACGGACGGATCCAACGCAACCACTAATGGCACCGGCACCTCGGCTAAATTCAACCAGGTCCGTGGCCTCTGCTGGCTTGACAACACCAATCTGCTGCTGACGGAATCCAACGGAAGCAAGGTGCTTCGTAAATACAACAAGAGCACTCACGTTGTTTCCAATGCGGTGACGCTTGGCGGCAGCGCCCCTTGGCAGGGATGTATGAAAGACGGTGTCTACTATTTTGCAGACAAGGGCGATAACAAGGTCCGTAGTTGGAATACTTCCACCAATGACGTGGCTGATGTTGTTACTACTGGTCTGAACAATCCTATGTGTGTGCGTTTCTACGGCAATGACGCCTTCGTGGTTTGCCGTAACGGTTCGGTTGTTTATAAGTGGACTGGCGGTTTCAGCGGGACGAAATCCACCTTCTTTGATTGCTCCGCCCTGGATCATGGTACTGATGATACCAACTGGCCTGTGGCCCTGAACTTTGACACGGATGGTAATCTTCTGCTTACTATGTCAACTGCAAAGGGCACATCTCCTTCGGGCTACAAGGTCTACATCATTTCTCCTGCAGGAGAGGTTATCGCCGCTGTCGGAGCAGGAACCAAGTCCGGGAATTTTGGCGCGCTAAAGGATGGCGCAGCATCCCAGGCCACATTCGGATCCAATATGAACGGATTGGTCTACGGCCCTGATGGTGCGATTTATATGCTTGACGACTACACCATCCGTAAGATTGTCAAGGGGCCGTCGGGCTGGTCTGACGCTGTTGTTATGACGATTCTGGGCGGTGGTAACAGCTATCTTGACTCGGTCGGTGCCCTGTGCCAGATTACGCAGACCCCTCAGGACCTTGTCTTCGATCCTGAGAACAGCCATGTGCTCTACTTCTTCGACTGGCGTTACACCCTCAGGAAGGTGACGATTTCTGAGTAGCGGACGCGCTTTGAACGCTTTTGCGCCCGGGGGATTTGGAAATTTCCTCCGGGTGCATTAGTTTTGGAGTATGGTTACTCAAAAGATAATCCCCGGCACCGGTGTCGCCGGACTGGCCTCCCTTCTCTCTGACGAGAGGGAGGTCTTCCTCGTGTGCGACAGGGCCGTCGTAGGCAAAACCGGCCCTTTTTGCACACCAGTTGGCGGGGAGCCGGGGCTGCCAGTCGGCGAGGCGCTGAGGCGGGCGCTGGGGGAGAGGTTTAAGGGCGAATTCCTGCTCGAGGCGTCCGAGGCGACGAAGGGGATGGAGACTGTGATGGAGATTGAGCGGGCGATGCTGGAGGCGGGGCTCAGCCGCGACGGGCTGGTGCTCTCCATCGGCGGCGGGATCACGACGGATGTGGGAGGATTCGCCGCGAGCATCTACAAGAGGGGCGTCTGCTTCGCCAATGTGCCGACGACGCTGCTCGCGATGGTGGATGCCGCCATCGGGGGCAAGACGGGCGTCAACCTCGATGGCTATAAGAATATGGTCGGCGTAATCCGCCAGCCGGAGTTTGTCTACATCGACGACGCTTTCCTGCAGACGCTCCCGGAGAGGGAGATGCGCTGCGGCGTCGCGGAGCTCCTTAAGACCTTCCTTCTCGGCGATGCCCACCTATATGAAGAGGCCGTGGCCAATCTGCCAAATGTATCCCGCGAGCACATCCTTGCCGCAGGGCGGATCAAGGAGGATATCGTCGCCGAGGATCCTTTCGAGAGCGGCCGGCGTATGATCCTCAACCTCGGCCACACCTTTGCCCACGCCATCGAAAAACTCTCCGACGGGGCAGTCGCTCACGGGGAGGCCGTGGCGATGGGTATCGTCCTTGCTTGCCGGCTTTCCGACCGCCTGGGCGTGTCGGATGGCAGCCTGGAGGCGTATGTCCGGGAAGGATTCAAAAAAGCGGGACTCCCTCTCGAGAGCCCCTACTCGGTAAAAGAACTCTCCGGCGCTATGTCCAAGGACAAGAAAGCAACCGGAGAGACAATCAGATTCGTGCTTCTGGAAGCGCCCGGCAAGCCCGTCATCCACAAGCTCACCCTCGATGAGGTGCTTATTTAAGCTTGTGGTGTCCGTGCTTCTTTAGCCAGCCGATAAGGAGTTCGGGGCGGTCCGTTTGGATCATTGAGACTCCCTTGTCCATGTACTGCTGATAGACCTTGCCCGGGTCGTCGCACTGGAAGGCGGCGTCATCGTCGTTGCCGTCGCCGCCGCAGAGGCTGGCCCAGATGGTGTTGACCCAGATCTTGGAGCCCTGGGCGCGGATCTTTTCGCAGGCGTCGGCGAAAGCGCCGTCATCGTTGCTTCCCCAGCAGACTTCGTAGGCGAGAGGAACGTTTTCCTGAGCAAGATAGTCGGCAAACAGCTTCGCGCCCTTCTCCTGCTGGATGTTCACGATGGGCATATACATCATGTTGTGTTCGTGGGCGGCGAGCTTCTCCTCCACAACCTCGCGGGCCTTCGAGCCCTTGATGAGCACCTGACCGGTCACTCCGAGCTCCTCGGTCAGGGCGAGGACATCGTCATAGTAGTCGTAGCCCTTGTCGATGTTGACGCAGATGCGGTCCTTGGTGCAGAGAAGGGCCTCGCGCAGGGTCGGCATGCGGAGCGTGTCGATCGCGACTCCGTGGGCACGCTTGAGGCTGAGGCTCTTGATCTCTTCGAGAGTGAGGTCGGAGATTTTAGCGCTCTTGTCGGGCTCGCTGCGGAAGACCTTGCTGAAGTTGGTCGTGCGCTTGACATTGTTGTCGTGGCAGAGCACGAGGACGGAGTCCGCGGTCATATGGATGTCTATCTCCACTATATCTGCCTCCATCGCGATGACGCTTTCAATCGCCGGGATGGAATTCTCCGGGTAATTGCGCCAGTCGCCGCGGTGGCAGGCCACTACGACATACTTCGAGGCCGGGTCGTGGATCTGCGCCGCAATAGCGTCCGCGCGGTTTTCGTACTTGGGGGATGCTCCGGTGCAGGCCCAGAAAGCCGCCAGCGCCAGCGCCGCAAAAAGAAATCTCTTCATACCAGATGTATATTTTTAAAGCGATTGCAAATGTAACAAAATAATCGCTATTTTTGTAAGACCCCACGAGTGTGTGGCGGTGCGATTTTCAGTAATTGTTTGAGTATGTTTAAAAAGTTTTTTGGACTGACGCTCCTTCT
>CADAXR010000070.1 GCA_902791945.1 uncultured Bacteroidia bacterium | reverse complement strand
TCCTCTCCTGTCCTCCGGGAGAGCTGTCGCCACGAGGTTGCGGATACCGTGACCGACCATATCCCTGTATTCATCGATGCTGTGGGTCGGGAAGCCGTTTTGGCGCAGGACAAAGTCGACGGCGTTCCCAAGGTCCTGCAGGGTGTCCAGCAGGGTTCCGTCCAGGTCAAAGATGACTGATCTGTAGCATGGTTGTGAAGGGGTATGTCTCACCACTGATTCATTTAAGCTGTCAAATATACCACAATATTTCCGGGAAATCGTTAAATTAGCGCCTCGATAGATATGTTTTAACGTTATGAAAAGATTTTTTCTTATCATTTCAGCAGTGGCGTTGATATCCCTGCCGGCGATGGCCGACGAGGGGATGTGGCTGCTGCCCCTTCTGGAGAAAATGAATGGCAAGCAGCTCTCCGAGGCGGGATGCAGGCTTACCCCGAAGCAGATTTACAGCATAAACAACGGTTCGCTGAAGGATGCGATCGTCCATTTCGGCGGCGGATGCACCGGTGAGATCATATCGAACCGCGGCCTCATCGTGACGAACCACCACTGCGGCTATTCCTCAATCCAGCGCCTCTCCACTCCGGAGCACAACTACCTTATGGACGGCTACTGGGCCATGACAGACAAGGACGAACTCCCGGTCGAGGGCCTCACCGTGACCTTCCTCAAGAAGATGACGGATGTCACCGACGCGCTTGCCGATGCCGTCAAGAAGGCCGGCAAGGAGGGAGTGGACGCGGAGCAGGCGGAGAAGGCCTTTATCGAGGCGACCGAAAAGGCCGCGGCGGAGGCCAATCCCGGCTGCGAGGCGAATGTCGTCTCCTTCTACAACGGTAATGTGTACTATCTTATTGTCAATAAGGTCTACAAGGACATCCGCTTTGTCGGCGCCCCGCCGGCATCGGTAGGAAAATACGGCGGCGAGACCGACAACTGGATGTGGCCCCGCCACACCGGCGACTTCTCGATGTTCCGCGTCTATGCCGGTGCGGACAACGAGCCGGCGGAATATTCCCCGGAGAACAGACCGTATATCCCCGACGGACACCTGAAAGTGTCCCTCGAAGGGGTTCAGGAGGGTGATTATGCCATGATTATGGGCTACCCCGGAAGGACCCAGAGGTTCCAGACGGCGGCCCAGCTGCGCAATATGATCGCTACAAACAGGATCCGCATCGATGCCCGCACAGTCCGTCAGGACATTATGTGGGAGGCTATGTGCGCCGATCCGGCAGTGCAGCTCAAGTATGCCAATAAATATGCTTCTTCGGCCAACGGCTGGAAGAAATGGCAGGGCGAGGAGCTGGCTTTCGAAAAACTCGGCATCATAGAGCGCGAAGAGAAAAAGGAAGCCGATTTCACGGAGTGGATAGGCAAGGACAAAAAGCGCCAGCAGGCATATGGCGGTGCGCTTAAGGCTATCGAGGATGGCGTGAATGCCTCCTCCGGCCCTTCCGCCGCCTTCACCCTCCTCACGGAGGCTCCCTATCGCATTGAACTGGTGACGCTCGCCGCCGTCTTTAACCGCAGCCTCAAGAGGGCGCCTAAGGGCACGGACTCGCTGGAGTTCGCCCTTTCAGCCCTGGAGCCTTACTACAGGGACTATGTGTTGGATCTCGACCGCAAGGAGACCGTAGCGCTCCTGGAATTCTACCGCACGAAGGCGGAGAAGGAGAACTATCTCGATTCTCTCGGTGCAGGGTTTGAGGATTTCTCGAAGATTGATTTCAAGGCTTATGCAGATTATCTTTTCGACGGCAGCGTGTTCACCTCGGCGGAGAAGCTCCGCGCCGCCTCCGGCAAGGACCTGTCCGGCGATCCGGCTGTCGTCCTGGTGAAGAGGATAACGGAAAAGATTATGCCTCTCTACCAGTCCGTCTATGGCGACAGGGCTGCCCTGGAGGCAGGAACAAAGGCCTTCGGCGCCGGATTGATGGAGTGGCAGAAGGGCAAGCCGTCGTATCCGGATGCCAACTCCACGATGAGGCTTACCTATGGCCATGTGCTGCCGTATTCCCCTAAGGACGGGGTGATTTTCCGCCACTTCACGACCCTCAGGGGCGTAATCGAAAAGGAGGATCCTTCCAATCCGGAGTTCATAGTGCCTTCCGGACTCAAGAAGTTGTATGAGGCGGCAGACTACGGCCGCTACGCCGACAAGGACGGCACCCTCCACACCTGTTTCCTGACCAATAACGACATCACCGGCGGCAATTCCGGCTCACCGGTGCTCGATGCCGACGGCGCCCTCATCGGCCTCGCCTTCGACGGCAACTGGGAGTCGATGTCCAGCGACGTGATGTTCGAGCCGGACCTCCAGAGGTGCATCTGCGTGGACATCCGCTATGTCCTCTTCCTCGTTGAAAAGCTCGGCGGCTGTCCGAGAATAGTCGATGAACTCGATTTCAAGGCCGCTCCTGCAAAGACAAAGAAATCCAAAAAGAAATAATGGACTTACTAAAAATACTTGAAGAAGTCGTCCATCCGGCGCTCGGCGAGAAAAACATCGTCGAGCTCGGGATGGTGGACGGCGTCGTTGAGAGTGACGGGAAGGTCGAGGTGACTCTCGGTTTCCCGAAAAAACCGGATCCGCTGAAGGACTACCTCGTCGGCGCGACGAAGGCCGCCCTTATCCGTGCTCTGCCGGAAGGGGTTGAGATCGAGGTGAAGACTGTGGTGAAAAACCCTTCTCCGAAGCCGCAGAAACTCGAATTGGACCTGGAGCAGATATCCTGCGTGCGCCATATCATAGGCGTTGCGTCCGGCAAGGGCGGCGTGGGCAAGTCCACGGTCGCCGTGAACCTTGCCATCGCCCTTGCGAGGGCGGGGTACAAGGTCGGGCTCGCCGACGCAGACGTCTACGGCCCGTCGGTGCCCCTTATGACCGGGACGGAGGGCGCAGTTCCAGCCGCGGTGGAGGAGGAAGGCAAGCAGCTGATAATCCCCATTGAGAAATACGGCGTCAAGTGGATGTCCGTAGGCTACTTCGCGGAGCGCGGCCAGGCCCTCATCTGGAGGGGCCCCATGGCCTGCAGTGCCCTCAAGCAGATGATTCTCCAGGTAAAGTGGGGAGACCTGGACTTCCTTCTCATCGACATGCCTCCGGGGACCGGGGATATCCACATATCCCTCGTGCAGGAGATCCCGGTCGAGGGTGCGTTAATCGTGACGACCCCTCAGGCCGTGGCCCTGTCGGATGTAGAGAAGGGGGTTGACATGTTCCGCAACAAGAACATCAACCGTCGTATCTTCGGCATCGTGGAGAACATGGCGTGGTTTACCCCGGAGGAGCATCCTTCCGAGAAATACTTTATCTTCGGCAGGGACGGAGGCGCCGCAATGGCTGAGCGCTTCGGCATCCCGCTTCTCGCCCAGATTCCGCTCGTGCAGTCCATTCGCGAGGACGGCGATGCCGGCACCCCCGCCGCCCTGTCGTCCCGTCCCGACGGACTTGCCTTCATGGCCCTCGCCTCGGCCCTCGCCGACGAGTGCGCCTAGCCTCGCCGACGCCTGGCCACAGTCTGCGACGAACAATTTGTTAACGTCCTCGCTGCTTGCGCCTGGCCCCCACTGGCGTACAGCGGAGCCTATTGCGGCGCCATCAGGTTGGCTGCGGCGACTTCGTGAAATTCACCTGACACGGGAATGTGCCACACAGGGCTTGAGCGGCGGGTCGATGTGTCAGGCGAGCCAATTTTGCCTCACCTGACACGGGAATATGCCATACACGCCACCATGTCGATGTTGGTGTGTCAGGTGAATTTCACGAAGCGTGCGGCCCCGTATGCGGGAAGTGCGGCCTCTATGCGAGAAGGTTGGTGAGGGAGACGAAGTCCCCGACGCCGAGGCGCTCGGGGCGGAGGTCGAAGACCGGGGCGGAAGAGAATTCCGCCGCCCGGGCTTCGTCCCAGCCTTCTTTCTCCGCCTTGGCGCGGAGCATCCCCTTCAGCGAGTTTCTCAGCGTCTTGCGGCGCTGGCCGAAGGCTGTCTTGACGACGGCCTTGAAGAGGCTCTCGTCGCAGCCGAGGTCAGTGCGGTCGTTGCGGCGGAGGCGGATTACGGCGCTCTGCACTTTGGGCGGCGGGGCGAACGCTCCCGAGCCTACTGTGAAGAGATACTCTATGTCGTACCAGGCCTGCAGCAGCACCGAGAGGATGCCGTAGGTCTTCGACCCCGGCTTCTCGGCGATGCGCTCAGCCACTTCCTTCTGTATCATGCACACTACCTCGGGGACCCTCTCCTTGTAGTCGAGGACCTTGAAGAATATCTGTGACGAAATATTATAGGGGAAATTACCTATGATCAGGAACTTGTCCCCAAAGAACTTCTCCAGCGGAAGTCTCAGGAAATCCGCCTGGACGAGACGCCCCTGCATCCCGGGGAAATGCGTCAGCAGGTAGTCCACCGACTCCCCGTCGATCTCAACGAGTTTCAGGTCCACGTCGGGGCGCTCCAGCAGGTACTGCGTCAGAACGCCCATCCCGGGCCCCACTTCCAGCACGTCCCTGACGCCGGAAGTTCGAATCTCGTCCTCTCCGGCGCCCAGCGCCGCGACAATCGCCTTCGCTACTCCCTGGTCCGTCAGAAAGTGCTGCCCCAACGCCTTTTTCGCCCTTACTTCCATAATAAATCCGGCTACTCGAGGCCGCGGCCGCGGAGGAGGGAGGCGGGGTCGGGATCGGCGCCGCGCCAGGAACGGTAAAGCGTCATCGGTTCTTCGCCGCCGCCCTTCTCGAGGAAGGTCTCGCGGAAGGAACGGGCGGTCTCGGGATTGTAGAGACCGTCGGCGACAAACTTCTCGAAGGCGTCCCTTTCAAGGACTTCTGACCAGAGGTAGCTGTAGTAGCCGGCGGAATAGCCGCTGTTGAAGATGTGGTTGAAGTAGGTCGTGCGGTAGCGCGGGATGATCTCTTCTATGAGACCCATTTCGTCGCAGACCTTGTCCTCGAAAGCGCGGACGGCGGCGCTGCGGCCTTCCGTCGTGCCGTCGGACTCGAAGGGCTCGAGGGCTGCCGCGTCAAGCTCATGCCAGCGCATATCGAGAATCGATGCGGCGCAAAGTTCGCCGGTCGTGAAACCCTGGTTGAACTTGAGGGCGTTGTTGATCTTCTCCACAAGGGCGTCGGGAATAGTCTCTCCGGTCTGGTAGTGGTGGGCGTACCGGGAAAGGATTTCCTTTTCGAAGGCCCAGTTCTCGTTGAACTGCGAGAAGGTTTCGACAAAGTCTCGGGCGACGGATGTGCCGCTGACTGTGATGTAGTGGCATTTTGTGAGGAACCCGTGGAGGGCGTGGCCGAACTCGTGGAAGGCCGTCTGGACCTCATCGACGGTGAGGAGGGACGGGGCCTCTTCAGTTGCAGGAGGGAAGTTGCAACAGTTGACGATGACGGGACGGATGTCATTGCCGGAGGCGTCGACCATCTGCTCGCGGAAATTGTTCATCCAGGCACCTCCTCGCTTGATGTCGCGGGAGAAGTAGTCGCAGTAGAAAATGCCGAGGAGGGAGCCGTCGGCGTCTTCGACCTTCCACGCCGTGACGGCGGGGTTATAGACCTCGACCTCAGGAGCGGGGGTCACCTTCACGCCGTAGACCTTCTCGGCAGCGTAGAAGACGCCCTTGCGGACGCTGTCCACCTGGAAATAGGGCTTGGTCTCTTCCTCGTCGAGGTCGTATTTGGCCTTGCGGACTTTCTCGGCGTAGTAGAACCAGTCCCAGGGCTCGATCTTCGAGCCGGCAGGGAGAAGCCCCGCCGCGACGTCCTCGTCCATGATTTTCTGCATGTCATAGACCTCTTCCTTGGCTTTTTTCATCGAGGAAGCCATGATTTCGCCGAGGAACACATCGACGGCCCCGGGCTTCGCGGCCATCTTGTCGGCGAGGAGGTACTCCGCCGACGAGCCGTAGCCGAGAAGGGCGGCCTTTTCGGTGCGGAGCTTCATGATCTCGAGGACGATGGCGTTGTTGTCGTTCTCATTGCCCCTGTTTCCGCGGGAAGAATAGGCCCTGAAGGCCTTCTCGCGTGCGGCGCGGTCTGCGGTCGAGGACATATAGGCGGGATAGGCGGACACTGTGATTCCGGTCGCCTCCTTGAAGGCGTTGTTCTCGGCGAGGAGGTTGTTGCCGAAAGTCTGAGAAAGGACCGCAAGCCTGGCGTTGATCTCCTTGAAACGGGCTTTTCCGGCCTCGTCGAGGGCGACGCCGTTGCGTACGAACCTCTCGTAGAGCTTCTTCACGACCATCCTCTGCTCGCGGGTCAGATCCTCGTTGCCTTCATAGACGGCCTTGATTCTTTCGAAGAAGGCGTCGTTCATGAATATCTCGTCGTCCGCTGCGGTCACAAGGGGAGTAATATTCTCCTCGAGGGCCTGCATCGAAGGGGTGGCGTCCGACTCGGCGAGATTGTAGAACACGCCGGTCACCTTGGCCAGGAGGGCTCCGGAGAGCTCGTAAGCCGCTACCGTGTTCTCGAAGGTAGGGGCGTCGGGGCATGCAATGATGGCCTCGATCTCCGCCTTCTGCTGTTTGATACCCTCCTCCACTGCCGGCAGGTAATCCTTTTCCGAAATACGGCTGAACGGCGCCGTCCCGTACGGAGTGTCCCACTCCTCAAAGAAAACGTTTTTCTGAGCACAGGATGTAATCATGGCGAATACTCCTAAAATTAAAGCTGTTCTTTTCATTCTTTATTGAGTTTCAATATATCATAGCTGAATATGACGCCTACCCTCACCTGGTCGAACGGCCAGTCGTGGAAGCCCCTCTGGTAGAGGGCGAACGGGCGGAACATCCACTCCCGCGGTCCCTCTATCCGGGCCCGGAGGGTCATCGGGAAGTCGCCGTCCCTCTCCCAGCCCCAGTAGCCGCCGAACTGGGCGCCGATGGAAATCCAGCGGTTGTCATAACGGGCGAGGGCGCCGAACATTATGGCGTCGTTCTGCCCGCCGTTTGTGACCTGCCAGCACAGGAACCCGGCGCTGACGGCGAGCCTCACCGGGCCGAAGTTCTTCCCGATAGCCGCGTCAAAGAAATAGCCGGGGCAGTCGTAGGAGACTCCGTTTGCGAAAGAACCGTCGGAGGCCGTACGGAGCGCGGCCCTGACGGCGATGGCGGGCCTGTATTTCTTTTCCTTTAATATACAGAAATCTATGCTGAGAAATGCGGCGCCGGCGTCGTGACCCTTCCCGCTGAGGGACGGGTCTACCCTTCGCGCGGCCTGGGCCGCCGGTCCCATATTCCACCACTCGCAGACCGGCATCCAGAAAGTGAGGTTGACGCGGGGAGTCCAGAGGGGGATGGAAATTTTTGTGTGAATGGCGTAGAAGTTATCCCTGCCGGAAGCGAGGAAACCGTTCGAATAGTCGCCGGCAAGCTCCGCCTGCAGGGTCGGCGAGACGGTCCCGTCCAGCATTTCGGGCACGGGGAACGCATTGGGGCCGAAATACTTCGGTGCAATCAGCGTCTTCACCGACCTGTCCGGCTTCACCAGCGGTACCTCCGCGCGCACAACGCTCCCCGCCAGCAGTCCCGTCGCCACCAGCACCCCGATAATATGTTTTATTCTTTCCATCGGAGGTCAAAGATAGCTATTTCCCTCTAACAGAGCAAACCGTGGCGCTGGTTTAAAACAATGTGGGTTCCAGTTGTTTCGGGTGGAAGGAAAGGCGGTGCCAGGGGGTGAGGCCGTACTTTCGGATGGCGTCTATGTGCTCCTGCGTGGGGTATCCCATGTTGCGTTCCCAGCCGTACTCGGGGTACTCCGCGGCGATCTTCTCCATGAACTCGTCCCTCCAGGTCTTGGCGAGGACCGAGGCGGCGGCTATGCTCGCATAGGTCGCGTCGCCGTGGACCACCATCTGATAATCCTTCCTGGTGTAGCTGTCGAAAGGGCGGAAGCGGTTGCCGTCTATGAGGAGGAACTGCGGCTTCGGGTCGAGGCGTAGGACCGCCCTCTGCATTCCGGTCACGGATGCCCAGAGGATGTTGAGGCTGTCAATCTCCGCGGGGGAGACGGCCTCCACCGCCCAGGAGACTGCCTCGGCCTCGATGACGGGCCGGAGAAGATCTCTCTCACGGCGGGAAAGCTTCTTGGAGTCGTTGAGAAGAGGGTGGTGGAAGTCCTTCGGGAGGATGGCCGCCGCAGCATAGACCGGGCCGGCGAGCGGGCCGCGTCCGGCTTCGTCGCATCCTGCCTCTATGAGACTGTCGTTGAGATAAGGGAGGAGGTGAATTTCCTTGCGCATAGCGCAAAGTTAGTCATTTTCTTCGGGAATACGGCGCCTGAGCATTTTGATGATCTCCTCCTGGCCGCGTATGGTTTCTTTCTGGCTTTCGACCAGCGAACGGAGGGCGGTGTTCTCCCTCTCCGCAGAGGAGAGTTTTTCTTCGTATTCGGCAATGAGGGAGGCCTTTTTTAGTCCGTAATCGGCCCTCTCCTGCTCCAGCCGCCCGGCGCTGTCCGGATCCGGGACAAACCCCAGCAGAAGTTCGTCCAGGGAGACTCCGAGAAACTCCGCCATCGGGGGAATATGTTCGTTGACTATATTCGTCGGTCCCTTTTCCAGAGCGGTCACGGACACTCTCGACAGTCCGATACCATCGGCTACCGCTTTCTTCGATAACCCACGCTTTACACGGGCGCGGGTTATGTTTACCCTCATTGTCTTTTCGTCCATACTGAGGACAAAAATAGCCCCTAAAGAGCGTTCGGAGGGTAAATTTCAGCTTTACAATGTAAAGAAAAAGTTTACACAATTATAAAAAACACTAAAAGTCAATAAAAAACAAAAAAATCGAACTACCCCCGGACGGGATTCTTTGGATTTGTGGATGCGCCTTGTCATATTTGCCGGAGAAAAAACCACGGCTATGCGCAACCTTTACCGCTTCTACTCACTGTTCGAAAAGCTCCTCGACGAGGACCTCATTTTCATTGATTCCGCGATGGATTTCCGCCGTCTGTGCAAGGCCATCGGCGCTCCCTGCCGCAAGCTCGACAGCCTCATTTTCGACGAGCTCGGGATGGGCGGCGACGACGTCATAAAGTGCTACCGCGACCAGTGGGAGCGCGGGCTTTGTGCGAAATACGGCAAATCTTTCCGATTTACCCCTGAGGGATGATGTTTTATCCGCTCTTTTTACTATCTTTGCCTGCTATTCCCGTTCCTTCGGGAGTCTGAACCAGAGAAACAAATAGTATCAATTAATAACAAATGAAAACCTATCAGACCAAAAACATCCGCAACGTGGTCCTTATCGGCGGTTCCCGCTCCGGCAAGACCACGCTGTCAGAAGCTATGCTCTTCGAAGGCAAGGTGATCGACCGCCGCGGCTCCGTCGAAGACAAGAACACCGTCTCCGACAACACCGAGTTCGAGCAGACCAACCAGAAATCCATCAACGCGACTCCGCTTTACGCTGAGTTCGGCGGCTGCAAGATCAACGTCATCGACGCTCCCGGCTCCGACGACTTCAGCGGCGGCGCGCTTTCCGCCTTCAAGGTGGTCGAAAGCGCCGTCATGGTGATGAACGGCACCGCCGGTGTCGAGGTCGGCACGACCATCTTCGCCCGCTACGCCGACAAGTACGGCATCCCGATGATCATAGCGGTCAACCAGATGGACCACGAGAAGGCCAACTGGGACCTCGTCCGCACCGCCATCGGCGAAGAGTTCGGAAAGAAGGCCGTCATCTGCCAGTTCCCCGTCAACCCGGGTCCCGGCCTCGAGGGCTTCGTGGACGTCATCACGATGAAGTTCTACAACGCCAAGAACGAGGAGCTCGAGATCCCCGCAGCTTACGCCGACGAGGCTGAAGAGCTTCGCGCCGAGCTGATGGAGAAGGCCGCCGAGGGTTCTGACGAGCTCATGGAGAAGTTCTTCGACACGATGGAGCTCTCCACCGACGAGATCCGTGAGGGTCTCCGTTCCGCCCTCCAGGCGGGCGAGGCCATCCCCGTCTTCTGCACCGCTGCAAAGAGCAACATCGGTGTCCGCCGTCTCATGGAGTTCATAGTCAACGTCGCTCCTTCACCGGAAGGCAAGGTCGAGAAGACAGTCGAGGGCGGCGAGCTCAAGTGCGACCCCGCAGGCCCCACCGCAATCTTCATCTTCAAGACTGCCGTCGAGCAGCACCTCGGCGACGTCTCCTACTTCAAGGTCGTCAGCGGTACCCTCAACGAGGGCGCTGACCTCGTGAACCCCGAGTCCGGAAACGGCGAGCGCCTGTCCGCCATCTACTCCGTCGCGGGTGCGAAGAAGGAGAAGGTCGCTTCCATCGCCGCCGGCGACATCGGCTGCGTGATGAAGCTCAAGGCCGGAAAGACCGACGTTACCCTCGCCCAGTCGGGTGTGGACGCCGTCGCCCACATGGTCCTTCCTGACGCCAAGTACCGCTGCGCCGTCAAGGCCGTCGACAAGAACGACGAGGCCAAGGTCGGCGACGCCCTCAACAAGATTGCCGCCCAGGATCCTACCATCGGTGTCGAGTACTCCAAGGAGCTCCGCCAGACGATCCTCTCCGGCATGGGTGAGCAGCACATCAACTACGTCAAGTGGAGAGTCAACAACGAGTTCAAACTCAATGTCGAGCTCTTCGCTCCGAAGGTGCCCTACCGCGAGACCATCACCAAGGTTGCTACCGCGACCTACCGTCACAAGAAGCAGTCCGGCGGCGCCGGCCAGTTCGGTGAGGTTTCCATGCTCATCTGCCCTTATATCGAGGGTGAGCCCGCAGGAAACAAGTTCAAGATCGACGGCAAGGAGACCGAGCTCAAGATCAAGAACCAGCAGGTCTTCGACCTCGAGTGGGGCGGCAAGCTGGAGTACATCAACTGCGTCGTCGGCGGTGCCATCGACGAAGGCTTCATGCCCGCCATCCTCAAGGGTATCAACGACAAGATGGCCGAAGGTCCTCTTACCGGTTCCTACGCCCGCGACATCCGCGTCTATGTCTATGACGGCAAGATGCACCCGGTCGACTCCAAGGAAATTGCCTTCATCATCGCAGGCCGCAACGCCTTCAAGGAGGCCTTCCGCAACGCCGGTCCGAAGATCCTCGAACCCATCTACAACGTCGACATCATCACCCCTAACGACTATGTCGGCCCGTGTATGTCGGATCTCAACACCCGTCGCGGCATGAAAGGGCTTCACCGTCCTCCACGCCCGCGTTCCGCTCGCAGAGCTCTACCGCTACTCGACTATCCTCAGCTCCCTCACCGGAGGCGCCGCTACCTTCACGATGACCTTCGCCGAGTACGTTCAGGTTCCTGCCGACGTCCAGACGAAGCTCCTCGCCGAGTACGCCGCCCAGGAGCAGGAAGAGGACTAGTTCCCCGGCTGTTTTTGGAATGAAGGCCCGGACCGCAAAAAGTCCGGGCTTTTTTTGCATTTATACGAAAATGTTATACTTTTGTAAAAAAAGATAACACTTTTATGAGGACATCAACAGAACCCCGCGTACAGACAGCCTTCCGGCTTCCGGAGTCGCTGATCTGGCGTGTCAAAAGAGAGGCCTCCAAGGAGGGTATTTCCGTCAACAGGTTTGTCGAGCGCGCCATCGCCCAGGCGACTGAGCTCGACTGGCCGGTAATCCCGGAGGATTATGAACTGGAAGACAATTTGTCGGAGACTCAGTGCTGCCTTGGTATGCCCTCCAGGGAGGAAATCGAGGCGGATTCGCGAATGGCACATATCCTTGGATTATGAAAGCATTTATCGACACCAACGTCCTTCTCGACATCCTGATTCCCGGCAGGCAAAACTCCCTGGAATCTGCCGCTGTCTTCCGCATAGCCAGGACCTCATCCCTTGAGTTGTGTCTCAGCACTCAAAGCATTATCGATGCCGTGTATATCGTCTCGAGGAGCCCCGGGTTTGACAAAAAGAAGTTCCGCTCGGTCATATTGGACATCCTCAAATTCGTCAATGTCCACGGTATCTCGCACTTTTCCCTGCGCTCGGCGCTGGAGGAGGAGAACATAGGTGATATAGAGGATTGCGCCCAGGCCTTTTTTGCAGGAGAGTATTACTGCGACGTCATCATCTCCTCGGACAAGCGCTTCCCGCTTCCCCGCAAGATGGAGAAAATTCCCGTCATGACCTCCGGCGAGTTCATCTCTCGCCTGAAGAGGGCATAGCCCTGTTGCTGAAGGCTGCCTTTACGGGGCCTGGATCAGAGGGGCGTGGGGGTCGGAGGCGACGGAGCGCTTCCAGTGCTCCGTGTAGCCCGGCCAGCCGATTTTGGCCGGCATGCGGTCGGAGTGCTCGCTCGTGATGAAGGAGCCGTCGGGGTTCTGGTCCTTGACGTTCCCGTCGATGTATTTGACAAGAAGGAGTTCCTCGAGTTTCACCCACTCGGAGAACTGCTTCTGTGCAGTCTCGACAGTATAATCCGTGAGGTAGCGGCCGATTTTGCGGACGGCGCGGCTGTGCCAGCGATAGCGGGACAGCATTGCGACGGCCGTGCTGTCGGCTTCCCTCGTTGCCCGGATAATCTGCTCGTTCTCGAAGGCGTTGATGGCTTCTACGACTGTAGGGGCCATGATGTTATATGCTTTGTAGCAGGCGTTCGAGATGCGGTTGTTGATCCAGAACGAGGCCGTGGGGGAGTAGTGGAGGATGTCGCCGTTGCCTACACGGAAGCATTCTGGGACCTCGTTTGTCGCCGTGTAGATCGGGGTGAGATAGGAAGTCGCCGCGTCGTCGGTGCCGAACCAGAAGATGCCGCCGATCTCCTCGGGCAGCCAACCGCGGGCCTCGGCGACGAACCAGAAGCCGGTCTGCTGGGTCGCGATGGCCCTTTCGTTGACATAGGTCTTGCCGTCGACCTCCCACTCCATCGGCCTCCAGCGGTAAGGCAGGGCGTTGCCACCGGCGCCGATGTCGATGGTCATATCCATCGGAGTACCCTCGTAGTGGTCCCTCATCACGTCCGCGACCTGCTTGACGGTCACTTTTTCGGAAGGATAGACAAAAAGAGGGAAGGGATTGGCCATATCGTGGCCCATAGCGTATCCGATGTAATCGGAAGCAGGGCGGCTCACCATCTCTCCGTTTTCGTCGAGATAGCGGAACTCGCCTCCGGTGAGGATGTTGAATGCGCTCCAGGCCCTGGCGTCACAACCCCTGACCGTGCCGAAATCGGCAGGGCAGTAGGCGTCGCGGAAACTGAATTCCGCGTCCTCGCCGCTGAACCAGCCCTTGCTGCGGGCCAGCGAAATGACATCTTCCGCGTAGATGCAGTTCTCTGGGTCGTTGAGGGGGAAGCGGCCGATACGGGCCTGGTTGGCGTGGGCGCAGATGGCTCCGTCGGGGACCCTCATCGCGACATAGACTATGCCCTTGCCGGCGTCGCCACGGCCGATGAGGTCCATTACCCAGGCCTCCTCGCGGTCGGCTATGGAGAAGGACTCGCCCTCGGAGCAGTAGCCGTAGGCGTCTGCGAGGGAGACTATCGTCGCGATGGCTTCGCGTGCCGTGCGCGCACGCTGGAGCGTGATGTATATAAGGGAGCCATAGTCGATGAGGCCGTCCTCCTGCATGAGCTCTTCGCGGCCGCCATAGGTCGTCTCGCCGATAATGAGCTGGTGCTCATTCATGTTGCCTACGGTCTTGAAGGTCTCCGCCGGCTGGGGGATCTCGGTCAGGTGGCGCCCGGTGTCCCACTCATCGACGGAAAGCATGGCGCCTTTTTTCCAGCGCGCGGCCTTGTGGAAATAGAGCTCGCCGAAGAGCATGTGCGAATCGGCGGCGTATGAGACAAGCACGGAGCCGTTGGCGCTGGCGCCTTTCGAAACGATGACATTGGTGCAGGCATCCGCCTCTACGGACGCGAACCCTGCCGCAAGGCAGGTGAGAATAAACATTAACTTCTTCATAGAATCGGGTATAACCTTACAAAGATACCCAAAAAATTTGTACTTTTGTGGGATTGGCGCTTGTGCCGGTCTGTCAAAGCTATGAAAAAGATTATCGCATCGGCCGTTTCCATCCTCATGCTGATCCCCTCCCTGAAGGCCCAGCAGGAGGAGAAAATCCCCGTAACCCCGGAAGAGAAGGAGAAGAAACTGGTCGAGTACATAGAAAAAGAAGTGGAGAGGCTCTCTTCCTCTCTCTCGATGGAGTACTGGCAGGAGTTCTACGCCGACTCCACTCTCAGCGCCAATCTCCACGGTATGCAGGACGAGCTCGACAAACTCCAGAAATCCGCCGTGCAGAACCCCGATATGTATATAGCCGTCCACGACAAGTGGGACGAGAAGACCTACGAGGCTTTCCACCGCTTCCTCAATGCGGAGCAGTGGGAGAAATACCTCAAGCAGGGCGCCCTCCGCGCCAAGCAGGCCCGCGACAAGCGCGCCGGCCTGGAGCCCTCGAAGAAGGAGAAGGGCAAGCCTGCAAAAAAGTCCAAAAAGAAGAAATAAAACAGCTATACTAGATGAAAGAAGCGATTGAACAAGTGCTGGCGGAGCTTTCCGCGCTGAAAGCGAAGACCGCCGCTGAGGCGGAAGAAGCCAGGGTCAGATTTCTCGGCAAGAACGGCAAGGTGACGAAACTCTTCGACGAGTTCCGTACCGTCGCCCCCGAGATGAAAAGGGAGTTCGGCCAGAAGCTCAACGAGCTCAAGAAAGCGGCCGTGGCGAAGATAGAGAGCCTCAAGGAGAGCCTGGATGCAGGCGCCGGAAGCGAGGCCTCCGGCAGCGACCTCTCCATGCCCGGAGACCGCCTTCCCCTCGGATCCCGCCACCCTGTCTCCATTGTACGCCAGCAGATTGTGGATATATTCAGGAAGTTCGGCTACGACGTGGCCGAAGGCCCCGAGATCGAGGACGACTACCACGTCTTCGAGGCCCTCAACTTCCCCCCGAATCACCCCGCCCGTGACATGCAGGACACCTTCTTCGTGTCCGCCGGTCACGAGAACCCGCTTCTCCTCCGCACCCACACCTCCTCGATCCAGGTAAGGACTATGCTCTCCCAGAAGCCGCCGATCAGGGTCATTTGCCCCGGCCGTGTCTTCCGCAACGAGGCCATCTCGGCCCGTGCGCACTGCATCTTCCACCAGGTGGAAGGCCTTTACATTGACAAGGGCGTGACCTTCGCCGACCTCAAGCAGGCCATCCTGCTTTTCGCACGCGAGATGTTCGGCCCCGACGCCGAGATCCGTATGCGCCCGTCGTATTTCCCGTTCACGGAGCCTTCCTCCGAGGTTGACGTCAGCTGCAACATCTGCCACGGCAAGGGCTGCAACATCTGCAAGGGCACCGGCTGGCTCGAGATTCTCGGCTGCGGCATGGTGGATCCGAACGTCCTCCGCGCCTGCGGCATCGATCCGGAGGTCTACAGCGGTTTCGCCTTCGGCATGGGTATAGAGCGTATCGCGATGCTCAAGTGGCAGGTCAACGACCTCCGCCACTATTTCGAGAACGACATCCGTTTCCTCAAGGAATTCGAGACTTCGGTAGAGGTGTAGGAATATGCGCGCAGGGAGGCTTATACTGTCCGTAGCGGCACTCCTTGCGTGGTGTCTCCCTTCGCAGGCCCAGTTCACGACGGAAGGCGAAGACCCCGGTTCCCTCAAATGGAACCAGAAGGTCTCCGCCAATTACCGCCTGATATATCCGAAGTCCATAGGCGACAGTCTGCCGTCCCTCTATTCGACCCTTCTTGAAAAATACCGCCCGGTCGTCGCCAAATCCATCGGGATGACCCCGTGCGACCTCCAGTGGGGCCGCCTTCCGGTTGTCCTTCACCCCTACAACATCAACTCGAACGGCGTCGTCGTCTGGGCCCCGAAGAGGATGGCCCTCTATCCGGTGCAGCAATCGACGCCGGACAGTGCGCTCCCGGGCTCGACCGAGCTCGTCATCCACGAGTCGCGCCACGTCGCCCAGATGCAGTTTTCCTACAGGGGGGCTTTCAACTGGCTCAACTATGTGCTCGGCGAGATGTGGTCCGGCGCCCTGGACGGAATCTATCCGGACCCGGCGCTGCTGGAGGGTGACGCGGTGGTCGCGGAGACGGCGCTGACCTCTTCCGGCCGCGGACGCAGCGCGGAGTTCCTGGAGTACTACCGCTATGCCCTCGCCCATGACGATTACCGCAACTACTGGCGCTGGCGCCACGGTTCGTTCCGTCACTACACCCCCGACCACTATGCGGCCGGCTATATCATGGTCGGCGGCACCAGGGGCTACTACGACGACCCCCTCTTCACGAAGCGCTACTTCGACAACGTGGTGCGCCATCCGCTCCGGATAGGCAATTTCCAGAAGACTATAAAAGAAGCCTCCGGGATGAGGCTCAAGCCGACTTTCAAGAGCATCCTCGACAGCCTCGCGACCGAGTGGGCGGCTGATTTCAGCGCCCGCGGGCCGTACATGCCGATGGAGATGATAACCCCGGAAAAGAAGTTCTACAACGCCTATGACCGTTTCACCGCCATCGGTGACAAGATCTACGCTCTCCGCAGCGGCAAGGACAGGGCAACTACCCTGATTGAGACGGACACCCTCGGAAACTTCCGCACCCTCGGCCCATTCTCTTCCTCCTGCGGCGTGCTCACCTATGATTCCTCTTTGAACCGGCTCTACTGGAGGGAGGGTATAGGCGACCCTAGGTGGGGCCTTTCCGGCAAATCGATTATCCGGTACATCGACCTCAGGACCGGCCGTCGTCACGACCTGACTAAGGACGGGCGCTATTTCAACCCGGTGCCCATATCCGAGGGGAAAGAGATGTATGTCATCGAATTCCCCGTTGAAGGAGGAGCCAACATAGTCCTTCTTTCGACATCGGACGGCAGCAGGCTCGGTAGCATTCCGTGTCCCTCCGGCATTACGTTTACTGAACTTACCGTCTGGAACGGAGTCATCTATGCCCTCGGTACGGCCGACGGCGGATGCTGCATAATGCACTATGAGGGCGGACAGTGGAAGGAGGACATCGCGCCCGTACCTTCAAGAATTTTCTACCTCTGGGGCGACGGGGACCGCCTTCTCTTCACCTCGGACCTCGACGGGGCCAACGAACTCTACGCCTTCTACCCCGCCTCCGGCAGGGCTGAGAGGCTGACTTCCACTCCCTTCGGCTCATGCGACCACACGAAGATGGGCGAGTACTTCCTGTATTCGGCCCTTTCCGAGGGCGGAAGGATGATATTCCGGACGAAGGAGTCGGACATGACTCCCGTCCCGGCGGATTTCACGGCGCCGCACAAGTTCGGCCTGGCCGACCGCCTGTCGGCCCAGGAGGCCGCCCTTCCGGAGGAGGCTCCTGACACTACGGAAGCCGTCACCAAGCGCTACCGCAAGTTCCCCCACCTCCTCAAACCCCATTCCTGGGCCCCGGTCTGGTTCAATATAGACAATGTTAGGTCCCTGAGTATGGATTTCGGCTACGAAACGGCGTCGCTCGGGGCCACGGTCCTATTCCAGAACGACCTCGGCACCATGACCGGCCAGGCCGGCTACTCCGCCCACAAGGATCCGTATGCAAAATACACCGGCCGCAGCTGGAAGCACTCCGGCCACGCAAAGTTCACCTACACGGGCCTCTATCCAGCCATCGAAGCTTCGATAGACTTCAACGACAGGAACGCCATACAACAGAATCTCAAAAAGCAGGTCAGCGGCCCTCTCGCTATATATTCCCGTCCGGGAAAGCTTCTCGACAGGCCGCTCGTCTCCGGCAATGTCTCCGTCTATGTGCCGCTTTCCTTCTCCAAGGGAGGCCTCCTTTCCGGTTTCGTGCCGAGGATAAATTACACCATAACCAACGACAGGATCAGCACCGTCGAGGTCCGCACTACGACGGAAGGCACCTTGAAAGGCATGTCCCACGAGGAGTTCCTCGGGGCGTCCGACGGATCGCTTCCCCTTTACCAGAGGCTTACGGCGTCTGTCAGGGGGTACGTAATGGTCCCCAGAGGGGAGAGCCAGACATATCCGCGCCTCGGTATAGGCGCGGAGGCGGGCTTCGGCTTCCGGCCGGGCGCCACGGGCATTTTCGAGCCCAATATCTACGGGGGCGGGCTTCGGCTTCCGGCCGGGCGCCACGGGCATTTTCGAGCCCAATATCTACGGGTACGTCTATGGTTACCTGCCCGGCATCACGACAAGGCAGGGTCTGAAACTCTCCGCGACCCTCCAGAAGCACCTCGGAAGCGCTTTGTTCCCGGAAAACTACGTCTCGACAGCCCCGAGAGGCTATTCCTTCAGCAACCTCTCAGGCCTTCTCACCTATGCGCCGACGCAGGTCAGGGTGACCGCCGACTACGCCATCCCCGTCTATGTCGGCGACATCTCATGCTTCTCCCCGGTGCTCTATATCAAGAATTTCCTCCTTGTGCCCCACTGCGACGCACTTTTTTTCAAGGGAGGGAACCTTGTCAGCGCAGGGGTTGACATAACTGCTGAACTCGCCAATATCCTGTTCCTGCCCTTCTCCTGCTCCATCGGTGCGCGTATAGACGTGAACGCCGGAAGCGCCTTCGACATTCTCCGCAATGCGGGA
>CADAXR010000069.1 GCA_902791945.1 uncultured Bacteroidia bacterium | reverse complement strand
GTTTGGTTTTCTCCACGGCGCTTCGCGCCCCCTCCCATCTTTCGATGGGCCCCTCCCTCTAATAGCCGAGGGTGGCTACGTTCCGAAAACCAAACACCACCTTTCTTCTTAAAACATTGAAATGCACGAGTTAGGGATTGTATTTTACATTATCCGCGATGTGAAGAAGGTGGCGGAGGAGAACGGGGTGGAGCACGTCTCGGCGGTGGTGATGGATATAGGCGAGGTGTCCACGGTGGTGCCTCACTATCTCACGGACTGCTGGAGGTGGGCTGCGGACAAGGAGGAGATGCTGAAGGGTTGTGAGCTGCGGATAAATACTATTCCTGCCATGACACATTGCGACGGATGCGGGAAGGACTATCCGACCGTCAAATACGGGAAGAAATGCCCCCACTGCAGCGGCGACAGGACCTGGCTCCTGAAAGGGAACGAAGTGGAGATCAAGGAAATAATTGTTTAAACAACAATCATAATTATTCAACTAAAACCAATTTTCTATGTTTTTTCATGTGTATGGGGCGAATGCCCTTGCTCAATGGGGAATGCTGCTGGTCGTCCTGGCCGGTCTGATCCTCCTCAATGAATTCGCACGCCGCACCAAGCTTGGCGGCTGCATCATGTTCTTTGCCGTTCCTCTCGGACTTACGGCCTGGTTCGTAGCGCTTGCCATCGGCGCCCGCATGGGAGCCGACTGGGCGGTCAACAACCAGACCACCCTCTACATGAACGGCTGGTTCCACTATGCCAAGCTTTATGCAGCGCTGACAGGCTGTATCGGCTTCATGATGATCAAGTACAAATGGGGTATCGGCGCGAAGCACTGGTTCAAGCCCTTCCCGTTCATCATCGTAGCCATCAACATCCTCATCGCCGTCGCTTCCGACTTCGAGTCGGCTATCCTCGGATGGAACAAGTGGTGGCTCTCCAGCGAAGGCGTGTGGCTCTACGGAGGTCCCCACAATGTCATGAACGGCATCGCAGGTCTGCTCAACATCTTCTGTATGACCGCCTGGTGGAACGTCTATCCGTCCAAGGACAAGAAGGATATGGTCTGGGCCGACATGACCTGGGTCTATATCGTCGTCTATGACATCTGGAACTTCGCCTACACCTACAACTGCCTGCCTACCCACTCCTGGTACTGCGGTATCGCCCTCCTTCTCGCCCCGACCGTGGCGGCCCTCCTCTGGAACCGCGGCGGCTGGATCCAGAACCGCGCGAACACCCTCGCCATCTGGTGCATGTTCGCCCAGGTGTTCCCTCTCTTCCAGGAAGTCTTCAAGGACGGATTCCACAAGTTCAGCTGGGTGGTAGTCCCGACCCAGTATCCTGACGGCATCGCAACCGTCGAGCAGCTCGGCCGCCTCGCGGCTGAAGGCGGCGACCTTTCGACCGTCGCGGCCAATCCGACGGCAATGATAGTTATCAGCGCCCTCGCCCTCGTGACCAACGCTGTCGCTCTCGGATACATTATCTACACCTCCTGCAAGCGTCACATCAATCCCTACAGGGAGGATGTCTTCGTGGATCAGAAGTACTACAAGGACGCGATGGCCCGCGCCGAAATCTAATTTTACGCTATGTCCGGCAAAGGCTTGAATCCGCAGGCGGAACAGTATATGCCGCCCACCTCGGTCAAGGAGGTTGAAAACCTTGGCTGGGAGTGGATAGACATTATATTTTTCACAGGTGACGCCTTTGTCGATCATCCGTCCTTCGGTACGGCGGTTCTTGCGCGGTGGCTCCAGAAATGGGGCTACCGCGTCGCCGTCGTGCCGCAGCCTAACTGGCGCGACGACCTTCGCGATTTCCGCAAGCTCGGCCGCCCGAGGCTTTATTTCGCCGTCAACGCAGGCGCGATGGATTCGATGGTGAACCATTACACCGCCTCCAAGCGCCTGCGCCACGACGACGCCTATACCCCCGACGGCAAGGCCGGCGCAAGGCCGGACTACGCCGTCACCGTTTACACCAAAATCCTCAAGGAGCTCTATCCCGACGTCCCTGTAGTCATCGGCGGCATCGAGGCTTCGCTCCGCCGTCTGACCCATTACGACTATTGGAAGGACACCCTGATGCCCTCCATCCTCGTCTCGTCCGGAGCGGACTGGCTCTGCTACGGAATGGGGGAGAGGTCCATCCTGGAACTGACAAGAGGGATTGAAGCCGGATGGAACGACCGCAGGCTGAGGAGCATCCCGCAGCTCGGCTTCTATCTCAAGGGAAAGCCGAAGGAGGCCCCGGGGACCGTCATTCTCCACTCCTATGAGGAATGCCTGGCCTCGAAAAGGGCCTTCGCGGAGAATTTCCACGTTATAGAGACCGAGGTGAACCTGATGCATCAGGACACCATCGTAGAGCCTGCAGGCGAGGGTTTTGTCCAGATAAACCCGTCGTATCCTCCCGCAACGGAGGAGGAGATGGACCTCTTCTCGGACCTTCCCTACACCAAACTTCCCCATCCGCGCTACAAAGGCAAGCGGATTCCGGCCTACGACATGATTAAATTCTCCATCACGACCCACAGAGGCTGTTTCGGAGGATGTAATTTCTGCACTATCGCAGCCCATCAGGGGAAGTTTATCTCGTCGCGCAGCGAGGAATCAATCCTCAAGGAGGTCAGGGGACTCAACTCACTGCCGGATTTCGCCGGCAACATCTCCGACGTGGGTGCTCCGACCGCAAATATGTACGGAATGCACGGCAGGGATATGGAACTTTGCGGCAAATGCCGCCGCCGTTCCTGCCTCTTCCCGGCCCCGTGCGCAAACCTCGACCGCAGCCACGCGCGGCTGCTGGACCTTTACCACCGCATCGATTCCACAAAGGGGATTCGCCATTCCTACATAGGCAGCGGCATCCGCTACGACCTTTTCCTCGACCGGGAAGGCTATGTGGACGCCACTTCGAAACCCTATCTGAAGGAGCTCATCCTCGACCACACCTCCGGGCGCCTCAAGGTAGCTCCGGAGCACACCGAGGAGCATGTACTGAAGATGATGGGCAAGCCCTCCTTCTCACTTTTCGGCGTACTGCGCCGCGAATTCGACAGGATTACACGTGAGGCGGGCCGGCGCACCGGGCTCGTCCCGTATTTCATCTCATCCCATCCGGGATGTACGATGAGGGATATGGAGGCGCTTTCGCACAACCCCGCCCTCGCCGGAATCTGGATGGATCAGGTGCAGGATTTCACACCGACTCCGATGACGACATCCTCCGTGATGTTCTGGTCCGGACTCGACCCGAGGGACTTTTCCAAGGTCTTTGTGGAGCGTGATATGGAGAAAAAAAGGCTTCAAAAGTCATTTTTCTTCAAAAATTCTTCAAATGTGTCTTGCAAAACGAAAAAAAGTCCTAATATTGTACCCGGAAAAAGAAATGAAGCGAAAAAGCCATGGCACAACAGGACAATAAAAAAAGACACGTAGTCAGCTATGAGAACATGAACCCGGTGCTCGCCGCAGCATTTGCGGAGAAGTACCCCAAGGGTTTCTCGGACTATCTCACCGACCTCGTCAAGTATCCCAAGCCTGACGGGACATCCTTTTATGCCGTGACCGTCGAGACCGAGGATTCCATCTACCTCGTCAAGATCCAGGTCAACGTCGACAAGGCGGAGGACATCGACCGCTGGCTCGAAGGCGAAGAAGACGCCGAGAACGAGGCCGTGGCCGGAAACAGCGCGGACGCCCCCGACGGCGACGGCGCCCTGCCCGACGACAACATCGCCCAGTACTCCGATGGAGCAGACTCGGAGTAAGGCAAGATTTACCGAAAGATTTCGCGGCGCCGTCTCGAAGGTGCCTGAGCGCAGACTTTTGTTTGCGCTTTCTCTTATTGTGGGCGTGGCTTCCGGCCTCGCCGCCGTACTCCTCAAGCTCTCCATCTCGTGGATAGGGAAGGGCCTCACCGGATGGATTCCGGAAGGCTCGCCGTGGAGATACCTTCTCCTCGTACTTCCCGGAGCAGGTATGCTGATAGCGCTTCTGGTGGTACGATATATTATAAAGGACAACATCGGCCACGGTGTGACGCGCGTCCTCCGTGCCGTTTCGAAAAACGATTCACGCATAGCCCCTCATAACTGCTGGTCCTCGATGGTGACCAGCGCCGTGACGATAGGATTCGGCGGCTCGGTAGGAGCCGAGGCCCCGATTGTCTATACCGGCGCCGCAATCGGCTCGAATCTCGGCCGTGCGCTCGGCCTTTCCTGGAGGGGGACCACCATTCTTCTCGGCTGCGGGGCCGCAGGTGCCGTCGCCGGGATGTTCAACGCACCTCTCGCCGGCGTGCTCTTTACCCTTGAGATACTCCTTTTCAACATTTCGATGACGGCGATCCTGCCGCTGCTCATCTCGACGGTCTCCGCAACGGTCGTTTCCTATGCCTGTCTCGGCCGCACCCCGTTCCTCGGAGCCGGAACCATCGATCTCGGTTTCGAACTCTCTAGCCTGCCGTATTATATAGTGCTGGGGCTTTTCTGCGCCGGTATTTCGCTGTATTTCATAAGGGTTACCCTATCTATGGAAGACGGCCTGTCGCGCCTTCGCAGCCCCTTCCTGAAATGGGCTCTCTGCGCGGTGGCCCTGGGCCTTCTGATATTCCTTTTCCCGGAACTTTATGGTGAGGGATATGAGGGGCTCAAAACCCTTCTCTCGGAAGGAGCGTCTGCCGGTTCTCCGCTTCTGAAAGGCACAGGCGCCCTCTGGATCATCCCTGTCTATTTCCTTGCCGTGATGCTTCTGAAGGTGCTTGCAATGACATTTACGAATGCCGGAGGAGGAGTTGGAGGCACATTCGGACCGACTCTCGTCGTCGGCGGGATCGCCGGCTTCGTCGTCGCCTCGTCGCTCAATCTGATAAGGCCGGACCTCGTGCCGCAGGGAAGTTTTGTCCTCGTCGGCATGGCAGGACTGATGGCCGGTGTGATGCAGGCCCCCATGACGGCGATATTCCTCATCGCCGAGATTTCAGGAGGCTATTCGCTTCTGATTCCGCTGATTATCACATCCGCCGTCTCTTACGGCGCCGTCCGTCTCTTCGAGAAATATTCCATCTACACCAAGCGTCTCGCCCAGTCCGGAGAACTCCTTACCCACGACAGCGACCAGGCTGTCCTGACCCTTCTCAAGACTTCATCCCTGATCGAGACGGACTTCACTCCGGTAGAAATAGACGCGACCCTCGGCTCGCTCGTGGAATCAGTGTCTTCAAGCCACCGGAACGTCTTTCCGGTCGTGGACGGCAAACACCGTTTCCAGGGCTACCTTACCCTTGAGGACATACGCCACGATATGTTCAGGACGGAGCTCTACGGGGTCCGTCACGTCTTCAATTATATGCATTCCGCCGCGGAATATGTCTATCCGGACGAAAGCATGGATTCCGTGATGGGCAAGTTCGAGAAGACGGGGGACTGGAACCTTCCCGTCGTGGAGGCCGATACAAGAAAATATCTTGGATTCGTCTCCAAATCCAAGATATTCTCGGCATACAGGGATTCCCTGCGGGATTTCTCCCAGGATTAAGCCAGAATCGCGTCCGCAAGTGCTTCAAGCGCGGGAATGTCCGCTTCGCGCATACGGCTGCGGATGGTCACGGGCTCAGCGACGAGCTCGATGTCTTTCATCGCGCCGAACATCTCCTTCATCACACGGCCGGCCGAAGGAGCCCAGGAGCCGTTCTCCACGAGAGCGACCTTGCGCTTCTGGTAGGCCTTCATCTGGAGGACGTGGAGGAAATTGTAGGCGGGGGTGAAGAGGCCGGCGTCATAGGAAGCCGCGGCGACCACGAGGCGTCCGTAGCGGAACGCGTCCTCGACCGCCTCGGCGATGTCGTCCCTTGAAAGGTCGGAGACAGCCACCTTGGGGCAGCCTTTTTCGCGAAGGATCTCCGCGAGGCGCTCCGCGGCTTCAGCGGTCCCGCCGTGGATGGATGCATAGGCGATGAAAACGCCTTCAGACTCCACTCCGTAGCTGCTCCATGTCTCGTAGAGAGCAAGGAAAGGGGAGAGGTCGCCCCTGAGGACAGGACCGTGGAGCGGAGCGATAATCGCCGGCCCGGCGGCCGCCGCTTTCTTAAGAAGCGCCTGCACCGGAGCTCCGTATTTGCCGCAGATGTTGAAGTAGTAGCGTCTGGCCTCGCAGGACCAGTCTTCGGTCCCTTCGATAAAGAGGTCTCCTTCGAGGGCGCCGAATTTGCCGAAGGCGTCGGCGGCGAAAAGGACCTTGCTTGCGGCGTCGAAGCTCACCATCACTTCCGGCCAGTGGACCATGGGGGCCATTATGAACTTAAGGCTGTGCTGCCCTAGTTCGAGCACGTCTCCTTCGGCGACGGTCTTGATATTGAAAGACTTGCCGTCAAAGAACTGGCCGATGAAGACTGCGGCCTTGGCCGTGCAGATTATCTGGAGCGAAGGGTATTTTTCGGCTACCGAGGCGATGAGGCCGGAGTGGTCCGGCTCCACGTGCTGGACGACGAGATAGTCGGGCGTCCTGCCTTCGAGGGCCTCCTCGAGATTGGCCAGCCACTCGCCGCCCTTCCGGGCGTCGACGGTGTCCATTATCGCAATCTTTTCGTCGAGAATCACATACGAGTTGTACGAAATCCCTTCCGGAATAATGTACTGTCCTTCAAACAGGTCGAGGTCGTTGTCGTCCACACCTATGTACCGGATTCCCGGCGCAATCGTTTTTTCCATCATTGTTTATTTTACGAAAAATCAGCCACGACTGCGTGGGCGCAGACGGTCTTCAGACCGCAGAGGCTGATTTTTCTTGTTCGGACAACAAAAATACACAAATTGGAGTATCTTTGCAAAAGGTAAAACGGAATATATGAAAGAACTTTACGTAAAGCATATCGCGGAAAAACTGGCGGTGAAGGAGTGGCAGGTGGAAAACTGCGCGGAGCTGTTCGCCGACGGGTGTACGATCCCGTTTATAAGCCGTTACCGCAAGGAAAGGACGGGCGGGCTGGACGACGAGCAGGTGAGCTCGATCCGCCGCTGGATCGACGTCTTCGAAGAGATGGAAAAGCGCAAGGCATCTATTCTGAAGACCATTGAAGAGGCGGGTGCGCTGACTGATGACCTGCGCTCGAAAATCGAAGGGACAGTCGATTCAAGGGAGCTGGAGGACCTCTACATGCCGTACAGGCCGAAGCGCAAGACAAGGGCTTCCGTGGCCCTTGGAAAGGGGCTCGGGCCCCTTGCGGATGCGTTCTGGGACAATAAATCCAGGGACGCGAAGGGGGAGGCGGCCCGCTATGTCAAGGGCGAGGTCGCTTCCGTGGATGACGCCCTCGCGGGGGCGAGGGATATCATGGCGGAGCGCTTTTCCGAGACGGCCGCCTTCCGCGAGACCCTGAGGGAGATTTTCCGTCAGAGGCGTATATGCTCGAAAGTGACAAAATCCGGCCGCGAGTCAGAGGAGGGAGCCAAATACCGTTCGTATTTCGAATTTGGCATGCCCGTGAAAAAGATTCCGGCCCACAATCTTCTTGCGATGCTCCGTGCAGCGGACGAGGGCTTCCTCTCCGTCGGAATCGACGCGGACCTTGACAAATGCGCATCCAAGATTTTCTATGACTTCTGCCACACGGAGGTCGGAGGCCGCAACCGCGGCTATCCTCCGGAGTCCGTCCAGGCCGAGATAAAAGAGGCCCTGGAGGACTCCCTGAAGCGCCTTCTGGGCCCTTCTATAGAGAACGAAATCCTCAAGGAAGCCAAGGAGAAGGCAGACGTCGAATCCGTCGCCGTCTTCGCGGAGAACCTCCGCCAGCTGCTCCTTTCGCCGCCCGTCGGGCGCAAAAGGGTGATGGCTATAGACCCAGGCTTCCGCACCGGCTGCAAGGTGGTTTGCCTCGACGCCCAGGGGCAGCTGCTCCACTACGAGACCATATTCCCTCATCCGCCCGTTTCCAAGAAGGTTCCTTCGATAACGGCCATCGGCGAGATGGTTGAGAAATACGGTGTGGAAGTCATTGCAGTGGGTAGCGGCACGGCCGGTCGCGAGACGGTCGATTTCCTCCGGAAATGCTACCTGCCCGCGAACGTGCGCATATTCTCAGTCAGCGAGGACGGCGCGTCGGTCTATTCGGCCTCCGAGGTCGGCCGTGAGGAGTTCCCGGACCAGGACGTGACCGTCCGCGGCGCCGTGTCCATAGGACGCCGCCTGATGGATCCTCTCGCTGAGCTTGTGAAGATAGATCCGAAGTCGCTCGGGGTGGGGCAGTACCAGCACGACGTGGACCAGAAGCTTCTGAAGGAAGCTCTGGACAACACTGTGATGCTCTGCGTCAACTCAGTGGGCGTAAACCTTAACACTGCAAGCCCTTATCTGCTTCAGTACGTCTCCGGCATAGGTCCTGCCCTCGCTTCGGCAATCATTGCATGGCGCAATGAGAACGGCGCTTTCACTTCCAGGAAGGACCTGCTGAAGGTCCCGAGGCTCGGAGCCAAGGCTTTCGAGCAGTGCGCCGGCTTCCTCCGCATCGACGGAGGCAGCAACCCCCTCGACGCCTCTGCCGTCCACCCGGAGAGCTATCATATCGTAGAAAAAATGGCCTCCGACCTCGGTGTGACGACCAATGAACTGGTCGGCAACGCCGGACTCTGCTCGAAGATAGTCCCGGAGAAATACGTCGAAAAGACAGGAGCCGGACTGCCGACTCTGAGTGACATCATCAGCGAACTTGCGAAGCCCGGACGCGACCCCCGCGAAGCGGCGGAAGAGTTCGAATTCGCCTCAGACATAAGGGAGATAGATGACCTCAAAACAGGCATGGAGCTCCCCGGGATAGTGACCAACATCACCGATTTCGGCGCATTCGTCGATATTGGACTTCACGAAAACGGGCTTATCCACGTCTCCAACATGAAGCAGTTCGCGCAGGGGAAGGTCATCCCCTCTAAAGTGCTGAAACTCCACCAGAAAGTCGTTGTACAAGTGGTCTCCGTTGATGCTGAGCGCTCAAGGATAGGCCTCAGGCTTGTCAGCAAAAAGTGAAGTTTGTAAATGGCAGATTAAAAGATTATCTTTGTAGTCTTATAAGAATAACAGCCTGATATGAACCTTTTTCCCGCCGTCGCTGAAGCCTACACCAGGGATGAACTGCCGATGCTGGAGTCCCAGCGCCTGGCCCATTTCATCGCCTACGGCCCCATGATTTTCGAAGCGGCGCGGCTGCTTGTCAAATTCGGCATCCTCGACTCCGTGAACCACTCGAAGGAAGGGCTCACGATAGAGGAGACCGCCACCAGGTGCGGGATTTCGGAATACGCCGCCAGGGTTCTCCTGGAAGCCGGTCTTTCCATGGGCGCCGTCATCGTGGACCCGGAGACCGACAGGTTCTCCGTGACGAAGACGGGCTGGTTCCTCCAGAACAGCGACATCGTCCGCATCAACCTCGACTTCAACCACGACGTCAACTACGAAGGCATGTTCCGCCTCGAGGAGTCTCTCCTGAGCGGCAAGCCCGAGGGGCTGAAGCATTTCGGCGACTGGCCGACTATCTATGAAGGGCTGTCGAAGTTGCCTCCCGAGGTTCAGAAAAGCTGGTTTGCCTTTGACCACCACTATTCGGACGTCTCCTTCAGGGACGCCCTCAAGGTGGTGTTCTCCTACAATCCTTCCCGCATCATGGACGTCGGCGGAAACACAGGGCGTTTCGCCCTCCGCTGCGTCGCCCACGATCCGAAGGTCCGTGTGACCATAGTGGACCTTCCGCAGCAGATAGGCCTCATGAAGGCCAACATTGAGGGGAAGGAAGGAGCGGACCGCATCGACGGATGCGGCGCCGACATGCTCGATCCTTCGTCCCGTCTCCCGGAAGGGGCGGACATCATCTGGATGAGCCAGTTCCTCGACTGTTTCTCAGAAAAGGAGATCGTGATGATACTCAGGAAAGCCGCTTCCGTGCTTTCCCCGTCGGCAAGGCTCTGCATTATGGAGACTTTCTGGGACAGGCAGCGTTTCGAGACGGCCTCTCTCAACCTTACGATGACGAGCCTCTATTTCACGGCTCTCGCCAACGGAAACAGCCGTATGTACCACTCCGACGTCATGATCCGCCTCGTCGGCGAAGCGGGCCTTTCGGTCGAAAGCGTCCACGACGGCCTCGGAGAGGGACACAGCATACTTGTTTGCAGAAAATAACAGAATTATATGACAATTACTGAGATAGAAGAAAAAGTCAAGGCTTTCCTCGTCGAGGAACTTGAAATTGACGAGGATAAAGTCGTCCGCGAAGGCCGGCTCAAGGAGGATATGGGCATCGACTCCCTGGAGGTGGTCGATATCGCTGTCCTCGTGGAGCAGCAGTTCGGCGTGAAGATCAAGATCGAGGATTTCCGCGAGCACAGGACCTTCGGCGATTTCTGCGACTTTATCTACTCCAAACTGCAGTAGTGGCAGGATACGGCCATAGCAAGTGGAAGGGATCCACAGGCGGGACACCCTGGATGCAACGCACCCTGGTGCGTCTTGCCGGTGCCCTCCACCCTTCCGTGCTCTATGCCGTAGTCTCTCTTGTAATCCCTTTCTACATGCTTTTCGACCGCCGGGGCTACAGGGCTTCCTATTCTTTCTACAGGAAGCGTCTCGGCTACGGTCCGCTGAAATCCTTTGCCGGAGTCTATCGCAATTTCTTTTCCATGGGGAAGATAGTGATAGACCGTTTTGCGATGTACGGAGGCAGGAGCTTCAATTTTACCTTTGACGAAAACAATTGCCTGTCAACCCTTTCGAAAGGGGAGAAGGGCTTTGTCATAGCGAGCTGCCACGTAGGCAATTTCGAGCTGGCCGGCTATTCGCTGTCTCTCGGCGGCAAGCGGCTCAACGCGCTTGTGTTCGCCGAGGAGACGAAGGCCGTAATGGCCGGCCGTGAAGAGCTGTTCGGACGGCGGAATATAAGGATGGTGCCTGTCAGCGCAGACCTGCAGCACCTTTTTACAGTCTCGGCTGCCCTTGCCGACGGCGAGATAGTCGCCGTCCCGGCCGACAGGCTTTTCGGCTCGGAAAAGAAGATAAGGTGCTGTTTCTTCGGCGAAGAGGCTTCATTCCCCGCAGGCCCCTACGCCCTTGCAGGGGCGAGGAATGTGCCTGTCGTGGCTGTGTTCGTAATGAAGACCGGCGTGACGACCTACAGCATATCGGCCGCTGAGGTCGCAGATGCGGCGTCCTTTGCCGCCGCTCTTGAAGATATAGTACGGCGTTACCCTTACCAGTGGTTCAATTTTTATAATTTTTGGGACTGATGG
>CADAXR010000068.1 GCA_902791945.1 uncultured Bacteroidia bacterium | reverse complement strand
GACTGTTCGGAGGAGTAGACGGCGTGTGGTGGAGTTTTCCCATTTCGGATGCGCTGGCGTCAATCACGACCGGTATTTTCGCCATACAGCTCATCCGCAGGATCGACAGGGTCAAAGACGGTGACGACCCGTCGCTTATCGGAGGCACGCTGTGAGAAGGGTCCTGTCCACCATTGCGGCCGCCCTGCTTTGCGCAGTCGCCGCCGCCCAGGCTCCCGTTGAAAAATACCTCAACGAAACGCTGGAGAACTCCGATTCCGCCATCGGCGAGCTGAAGCCTCTCGATGAGAGAATCGACAGTTTCCTCCGGGTGTGGAGCATACGCGGCGCCACCCTTGCGGTCACCAGGAACGACTCCCTCGTCTATGCCAAAGGCTACGGCTGGGCCGACAAGGAAAAGGGCGAAAGGATGAGGCCCGGACACACGCTGCGCCTCGCCTCTGTGTCCAAGCTCATCACCGCGATAGGCATCATGGTGCTCCAGGAAGAGGGAAAACTGAATCTTCTGAGCCCCGTTTTCGGTCCTTTCGGCATCCTTGACGCCTACGACGACCTGATCACCGACGACAACTACTTCGCGATAACGGTCGAGCATCTGCTCCGCCACCAGGCCGGCTTTACGACGGCCTACGGCGACCCAATCTTCTCGACGAGAAGGGTCATGAGGCAGTTCGGGCTCAAGAGCCCTCCCTCGATGGATGAAATGATACGCTGCCAGGTCACCCTGCCCCTCGATGCGGAGCCGGGGACCGTGTCGGAGTATTCCAATTTCGGATATCTGCTTCTTTCCGCCATCATCGAGAAGGCGTCCGGAATGTCCTATGAGGATTTCATACAGGAGAAAGTGCTCCGGAGATGCGGCTGCATGGAGTTCCACCTCGCCGGCAACTACCTCTCCGACAGGGCCGCCGGCGAGGTGAAGTACTACCCGCCGGACGACAGCCAGGAGATTTCCGATTTCAGCGGCAGCGGAAGGATGGTTCCGAAATGCTACGGCGGCAACGACGTGACCGGGTCCTCCGGAGCGGGCGCATGGGCAGGATCCGCAGTGGAGCTGGCGCGCCTCATAGCCTCCATCGACGGACTCTTCCAACGCCCGGACATCCTGATGCCGTTTACCATAATGCAGATGGGGCGGTATATCAACGACGACACCTTCGCCCTTGGGTGGCTCACCTCCACCCCGGAGGGCGAGCTGACCCGCACGGGCTCATTCTCCGGCACAAACGCCCTCGTAAAACTCTACCCTGACGGCGAATGCTGGATACTTATCACCAATACAAGTACGTGGAAAGGGACCCGTCTCGCACGCGAGACGCAGCCCCTTCTTTCCACTCTCCGCCGTGATTACGGGAAATATCTTCCCCGGCGGGATCTATTCTGACGCTGAAAGCACAAGGCGCATCGTGTCCCTCGCAATGACGAGCTCTTCGTCAGTGCAGATGAGGGCGGCCTTGACCTTGGAGTCGGCTGTCGTGATGATGGCGTCCTCGCCGGAGGCCTGGTTGGCTTCGTAGTCCACCTTGAGGCCGAGGAACGAGAAGTTCTCGAGGACACGGCGGCGGAAACGGCTGTTGTGCTCGCCGATACCGCCCGTGAAGACGATGAGATCGACGCCGTTCATCGCGGCGATGTACTGGCCGATGAGCTTGATGACGTCGTAGTTGAGCTTCTTGAAAGCGAGCTTGGCCTTGGGGTCGCCGCCGTTTGCGAGTTCGTTCATCTCGCGGGCGTCGGAGGTCTTGCCGGTGATGCCGAGGAAGCCGCTCTTGCGGTTGAGAATCTCGGACATCTCGTCGGGGCTGCAGCCGAGCTTCTTCTGGAGGAAGAGGACGGCGTTGGCGTCGATGTTGCCGACGCGGGTGCCCATTATCATGCCCTCAAGAGGGGTGAAACCCATGGAGGTGTCGACGCATTTGCCGCCCTGGATGGCGCAGACGGAGCTGCCGGCGCCGATGTGGCAGGTGATGATCCTGGAGGTCTCGAGGTCGAGGCCGGCGAACTTCGCGCCCTTTGCGGCGACGAACTGGTGCGAGGTACCGTGGGCGCCGTAGCGGCGGACACGGTACTGGTCGTAGTATTCGTAAGGGATGGCGTACATGTAGGCGTACGCGGGCATTGTCTGGTGGAACGCGGTGTCGAAGGTC
The DNA here is from genome assembly GCA_902791945.1 of uncultured Bacteroidia bacterium. Classification (GTDB taxonomy): domain Bacteria; phylum Bacteroidota; class Bacteroidia; order Bacteroidales; family UBA932; genus Cryptobacteroides. Next base: position 9,180 of record CADAXR010000068.1, on the reverse strand, counting down.
ACGACCTGCGGGACCGTCGGCAGCACGGCCTCGATGGCGTGGATGCCTAAAAGGTGGGCCGGGTTGTGAAGCGGGGCGAAGTCGCAGCAGATTTCGATCTTGCGGATGACGTCCTCGTTGACGATGGCGCTTCCGGAGAAGAATTCGCCGCCCTGGACTATGCGGTGGCCGACGGCCTCGATGTCCTCGAGAGAGGAGAGGACGCCTGTCTCCTTGTCCGTCAGGGCCTCAAGGATGAGCTTCATGCCGACCTTGTGGTCCGGGATGGGGACGTCTTTGACGATTTTTTCCTTACCCTTGGGGGCGTACTGGAGGATACCGGCGGGAAGCCCTATCTTTTCAGCGATACCTTTTGCTATGATGTCATAGACATCGTCGCTTTTCATGTCAAGAAGCTGGTACTTGATCGAAGAACTTCCGCAGTTGATTACAAGAATTATCATATCGGTTAAAAGTTTTTTTCCTTAGATTGCAAAGTTAATCAAATATTCCGTAATTTCGAGCGTTTGATGAAGAGATCGCTTACGGAGATCTCGTTGTCGTTCACTGCCGGAGTTGCGCTCGGGGCCCTGGCATCGTCGGGAGCCGAAGACTGGCGTTTTCTCTACATAGTTTCGGGGCTTTGCTGCGCGGGAGTTGCGGCCTGTCTTGCCGCGTACCTTTCCGGCCGGCTCAGAAGCGACCTTCTCCTTCTGCCGCTTTTCTTCATAACCGGTTTATTCTGTTTCCTGACAAGGGAGATGACGCCGTCTCCCCCTTCCGCACTCGCACTGAGGCTGCAGGAGGCCGGCAAGGGGTTCAGTCATTTTATCGACTCCATTCCTTTCGGGAAAGACGGCACAGGGGCGCTTCTGAAGGCGCTTCTCGCCGGAGACAGGAGCGCCCTCCCCCGCGAGACTGTTCGGATTTTCCGGGGTTCCGGAGCATCGCACCTTCTCGCCCTTTCAGGGCTTCACCTCGGCATAATCTACCTTATCCTGAAACGTCTTGGAATGATTGCAGGCAACTCCCCTGCGGCGAGGGTCGGGAGGAGCGTCGCCGTGGTCTCCGCTTCTTTTCTGTATGCCCTCGCAACAGGCGCCTCCCCGTCCATCATCCGTGCCTTCCTCTTCATAACCCTCAACGAAGCGGCGACCCTCTCAGGCAGCAGAAGCCGCCCTTCACTCATACTCTCGGGGGCCCTCCTCATCCAGCTTGTCATGGACCCTCTCCAGATACGCTCCGTCGGCTTCCAGCTCTCCTACAGCGCTGTCGCCGGGATAGTGATCCTGTACCCGCACCTTTCCGCCTGGTACCCTTCCGGGAAATACGACCCGGTGAAGAAAATTTGGGATTCAGCCGTGCTCACGATAGCCTGCCAAGTGTTCACCGCCCCCCTGGCCTGGTACTATTTCCACACCTTCCCGAAGCATTTTCTCCTGACGAACCTGCTGGCCATCCCGCTTACGACGGCGCTCATGGTCACTGCGCTGACGACGGTCGCGCTCTCGGCATGCGGAATCTGCCCCGCACTCCTTGTGCGGGCGACAGATTTCCTCGCGTCGTCTCTTGTCGAGACGCTGAGGATTATAAGTCTGATGTGAAAAAGCCCTCCGAGGCCCACTCCTTCATCTCCTCGCCTTCGCTGAAGATCAGGAAACCCTCAAGTTCCGGTCTCCCGGATATCAGCCTTTTCGCCTCGTCTGTACCTATTACCATGCACCAGGTCGCAACCGCATCGGCGGTCGTGGCGTCGGGCGCGACCACCGTCGCGCTCAGAAGGTTGTTTCTTGCCGGATACCCGCTGCGGGGATCGATGGTGTGGGAATATTTCACCCCGTCCACGACGTAGTATTTCCTGTAGTTGCCGGAAGTGACTATGCCGCAGGGACCACCGGAGGAATACCAGACCCTCTCGATGTCCTTGCCCGGGGTGTCGTTGCCGTCCACAGGACGGTCAACTCCTACCGCCCACGGCTTTCCGCCGGGATTGAGCCCGTCGCAGAAGATTTCCCCTATGTCAACAAGACGGTCCCTGACGCCCTTGCCGCGAAGCCACTGCGCCACCAGATCCGAGGTATAACCCTGGGCTATTGCATTGAAATTCAGCACGGGAAGCGCGCCGCCATCAAGTAGGAGGTTCTCAGGGTCGAGCGTACCGTCAGGAGAAAGGGCCTCTTCTATCGAAGGCCTGAGCCTTGCCATCCCGCAGGACGAAAGGATGGAGGCGACGGCTTCGTCCGAAGGGAGGCGGTCGTTTTTGAAACCGAAGCCCCAGGCGTCGTAAAGCGGGCCTGCGGCGACGTCGAAGGCACCTCCGGACTCTTCAAACCACTTTCTTGAGAGGGAATATATCTCCATGAAAACGGAGTTGGGACGGATGGTTTCCCCCGCGTTGAAGCGGGAGAGCATCGAGAGCTTGTTGTAGCCGGAGAGGGTCGTATCCACGAGGGTGAGGATGGAGTCGATGCCGTCCCGGATTTCCTCCCGGGAGGCGACGACATCCCGGCTGGAAAATTTGACCGTATAAGCCCCGCCCTGGGTGTAACCGCTGACTGCGATATAATGCGGCTTCTGTCCGCAGGAAACGGCAAGAACAAGCAGCGCAATTAATACTGTTTTTTTCATCCTCGGAAGATTTGGTACAAATTTAGAGGATTTTTCGGTTAAATTAACGATATTTGTGAGTTATGAATAAAATGAGAAGCATCATAGCCGTCCTTGCAGTCGCCGCGACAGCCGTCGCGCTGCTCTCCTGCAAGAAAAAGCAGGAGGAAACCATCCCCTCCCTCGCCGGCGGCATCTACTCCGAAGTCCCCCCCTACCTTGAAAGAGGCGACTCCTTCATAGTCAAAGCCTCCGGCATCTACACCGCCGGCGGAGAAGCCGTGACCTACAGGATCAAAGTGGACTCCGTCCAGACCACGTTCGTCACCTTCGACCCCGAAGCCGGGTTCGAAGTCACGCTCGGGACCGACGAGGAAAAATTCCCCAACGGAGCCTATTCCGTCTATATCACCGCAAGCGCCGAAGGCTACTATTCCACCTCCGGATCCTTCCGTTTCAACATTATCGAGCCCGGCATGACCGGCGAAGGTTCTCTTACGGGCCTCGGCATCGACCCTTCGGACCCCGACAAGATCGAAGCCGACGGAGAGGAGTACTACTTCAAGGAGATAGGCGGTCTCGACTGGCTGCGCCACAACCTCGCCGTGACGGCCCCCGTCTCGGAATATGAAGGCGAGGGCGGAGAGTCAGACGAGGCTTTCGGCGGCATCTACGCCAACTGCAAGGTAATGGGAAAGGTCCTCGGACGTTTCTACACCTATGAGGAAGCCGTCCAGGCCTGCCCTTCGGGCTGGAGGCTGCCGACCGAGTCCGACTGGGCCGCGCTCGCAAAGAGTTTCGGCGCTGAAGACAGGGATTACGCGCCCGGTGAGACATTCGAAGGCGTTGCGGGCCCCATGAAGGCCATGGCACTCCTCAACGGAGCGAAACTCTGGGAGTTCTGGCCCAAGTCGGAAGCGACGGACGAGCTTGGCTTCGCTGCACTTCCTTCCGGCTATTCGGTCCGCCTCCCGGGCGGTGACGGAAGCGGCGATTCCTTCTTCTGCATCATGAGCTACGCGACTTTCTGGACCGCCAGCGAGTACAGCGCAGACAAAGCGTGGTACCGGTTCATAACCGACACAGGCGCCGACATGTACGCCGGCATCGGAGACAAAACCTCCTTCGGTGCGTCGGTAAGGTGCGTAAGGGATATTTAAAAAGAGGACGGACCTACCTGAGGTCCGTCACTACATAAGAACTTCCGAGAGACTTCACGTCGAGCGTGAAGTCTTTTTTGTCGCCTTTCGGAAGGAACTTCACATTTTTGAGGATAAACTCTCCTGACACTCTTTCGTCGAAGACGACGACTGCATCCAGGCTGTCGGAGCCGCTGCTTTTGACTTTTATCTGATCCAGGTACTCGCGGTAGGAGGACATAAGGAGAGCGGGGTTGGTGAAGATATTGTCCTTTTCTACTCTCTCGATGAGGACCTCGCAGGCCTCCGGGTCCATCGACCAGCGGGTCTGCCCGTCACTGACAATCTCGAGGTTAAGTCCCGTTATGCGGAAGGCGTTGTCCTCGACCGTCACCTTGCCGGAGGTCACCTCCTTAAAGGGCTTGCCGCCTTCGGAGAGAAGGTAGCGGTAATCGAAGACCACCCTGTGGCCGGCAGCCTTGTCAAGAAGCGGGATGTTGCCCTGTGCCGAAAGTCCCACGGCACAGAGAAGCAGCGAAAGCGCAAGGATAATCCTTTTCATATCAGACGCCGAAATGGCTCAGAATTTCGTTAAGTTCGTTGAGGTCTTTCACCAGGACCTGTCTGGGTTTGGATCCCTCCTGGGGGCCGACTATGCCGGCGCTCTCCAGCTGATCCATCACGCGCCCTGCCTTTGCATATCCCATGCCAAGACGGCGCTGAAGGTCCGAGGTCGAGCCTCTCTGGGTCGTGACGATGAGGGTCGCGGCCTCGCGGAAGCGCTCGTCGAGATTCGACATGTCCACGCTGCCGCCGTCGCCGCCTCCGTCGGCGGACTCGCTCGGAGGCTCGGGAAGGTAATAGGGTGTGTTGAAACAGGCCTTGTATCCGGTCTGGTCTCCGATAAAGTTGGTCAGGTCATTGACCTCCTCGTTGCTCACGAAAGCACACTGGATACGCTCCATGTCGATGCCCGTGTAGAAGAGCATGTCGCCGCGGCCGATGAGCTTCTCGGCGCCGGGGGTGTCGAGGATAGTCGCGGAATCGACCCTGGAAAGGACCCTGAAGGCTATTCTCCACGGGAAGTTGGCCTTTATGAGACCGGTCACGACATCGACCGTCGGACGCTGGGTCGCGAGGATGACGTGGAGACCGGCGGCGCGGCCCTTCTGGGCGAGACGGATAACCGAATTGGTGATGCTCCTTGCCTGCATCTTGGCTTCGGGGCCGGTGCCTCCGGCCATCGTAAGGTCCGCATACTCGTCTATGACTACGACAATGTAGGGAAGGAACCTGTGGCCGTCGGTAGGAAGAAGCTTGCGCGCCTTGAACTTTTCGTTGTAGAGGGTGATCTTAGGCACGTAGGCCTTGCTGAGAAGTTCGTAGCGCTCGTCCATCTCGACGCAGAGCGAAGCGAGGACGTCTGCGGCGTCCTTGGGCCTCTTTACTATTATCCTGTCCTTCTCCTCCTCTTCGCTCGCGGCGGAAGGAAGACTTGCAAGATAGTGCTTGTCTAGACGCCCGTAGGCCGAGAACTCGACCATCTTGGGATCGATGAAGACGAACTTCAGCTCCGAGGGGTGCTTCGAATAGAGGAGAGACGAGACGATGACGTTCAGACCGACGGACTTGCCCTGCTTGGTCGCACCGGCGACAAGCAGATGCGGCGCCTCGGCAAGGTCGAACACCCTCACCTGCTGGGTAATTGTAAAACCTATGGCGACCGGGAGCTCCGCTTTGCTGGAACGGAACTCCTCGCTCGCTAGCATCTTCTTGAGGGGAACGGTCGAAGGGATGTCATTGGCCACCTCTATACCGACGGAGTCAGAGAGGGTCACAACCCTCACTCCCCTCGCCTTGAGGGCGATGGAGATGTCCTCCTGACGGGTTCTGATGGTGGATATCTTGACTCCGGGCGCGGGGAAAACCTTGTAGAGAGTCACCGTAGGGCCCACGATGGCCTTGACGTCCGAGACCTGGATGTGGAAACTCTCGAGGGTCGAACGTATACGGAGATTGTTGCGTTCAATCTCATCGTCGGAGACCACATTGTGGCTCTTCTCATAGTCCCCGAGAAGATTAAGTGAAGGGAAACGGTACTTGGGAAGTTCCTCCCTGGCGTCATAAGGGGTCAGGTCGTGGGTCACGGGCTGGTCAAGGACGTCCGTAGTGACGACCTCGATGGGGCCGGCGGCGACAGGCGCGGGCTCCACGGCCGGCTCTTCGGGGATCTCCGGCTCCTCAGGCTCTTCCGGTTCTTCCGGAATCTCGGGGTCATCCTGCCACGAGATCTCTTCGGGCTCTTCAGGCACCGCAGGCTGCTCAGGCTCTTCTTCCGGCTCCTCTTCTTCCTCCTCAGACTTTATTATGGCTGATGAGAATCTTTCACTTGTAAACAGCAGCCAGACAAAACCGAGGATCAGAATAAGAAGGCCGGTCATGATGCCGCCGAAAAGATTGATGCTCCACCTTGTCACGACAGCGCCGCAGGCTCCGCCGAGGCCTCCGCCGAATGCGGAAGCCGCGGGAGTGAAACCTCCTATGAAAGCAAGGGCGAACGCGACGATGAAGATGCCAGTCAGGGTCGCGGCGAAGAACTTGAGAAGGTCTATCCCGCTTTCCTTGCGGATAAGCTTCCATGCGAAAGCGCCGAGGAAGGCGGCGAAAAGGATGCCCGCCACCCCGAAGCACTCGGCCACAAGGAAATGGGCCCAGAAAAAGCCCGTCTTGCTGGCAGCGTTGTGCGCATCGACGTCGGCGCTCATCCTGGAGGGGTCGCCAAGAAGGCTCATGTCGGCCTTCCAGGTAAAGAAGTAGGAAAATACGGCAATGAATGTAAACAGCGCGAATGCCCCGACGAGGACGCCGGCTATGACTTTGAAGCGGCGCCTTCTTTTCTCGGGGATCGAGTAGTACTTGTCGTGGATGTTCCTCAGGGGGTTCTTCATTCTCTACTTCTTTCTTTTACGCGAACGGGAACGGTTCCTTCCGAATCCGAGATTGAGTCCCGGACGGGAGAAATTGGCATCCGTGGATATCTGGCCGAGTTCCATTCCTTCCGGCACCTTGACCTTGCCTTCCGACAGTTTCTCTATGTCCTGGAAAATGGTCGCGTCGCTGACGGAGTCCTTGTTCCAGATAAGGTACTGCTGGCGCATATAGACGGCGAGCGAATGGATCATGGCCGTCTTGACCTCACCTTCGGGCTCGGTCGCGATGAGATCGAGGATGCTCTCGATGTTGCGTCCGTAGTGGCGCGCCTTCATAGGTCCCGGAGGGAGAGGAATCCTCTCCGGAGGGACGGCTGCGGCCTCCGGCAGCGGAGCCGGATAGGGCGAATCGATGTCGAGGTCGTAGCCGGCGATCATATACAGGTGATCCCAGAGCTTCTGTTCGTAGTTGTCCTGCTGGTGGACCTGGGGGTTGAGTATTTCCATCGACTTGACGACGGCGGCAGCCTGCTCGCTGCGCTTCTGTCTGTCCGGGATGGCCTTCACCTGCTCGACCATCTTGAGGATGTTGCGGCCGTACTCCGGCATCGCAAGCTTTTCAACTTCGGTATTGTAGTAAAGTTTCTCTTCCATAACTTGCAAATATACTATTTCTTTTCCATTTCCGAAAGAGTACACTACCCTTTATGTCACTCTATGCTATCGTCACCGTCTTCCCTGATGTACCACAGATGCGCTTCTACTGAGGTGAAGCCTATGCGCTTCAGGATGGCGGCGTAACGCGCTATCTGGCGGCGATAGCTCTCCTGGGGCTGACCGAACTTGTAGTCTATAACGATGGCATTCTCGCCGTCCGTGACCACACGGTCTGGCCTGTGGACGGTGCCGTCCGTGTCGAAAAGGGACGTCTCGTTGAGAATGCGGGAAGGGTCCTCCGGGAACCATCCACGGTCTTTCACAGAGTCTATTTCATCCCTCAGGAAGCCGAGGATCCTCCCCTTCTCCGCCGCAGGGACCAGGCCGTCTGAGACGGCCTTTTCCACTGCCCCGGGCAGGTCTGACGGGACCTTCACAGAGGACAGTATGCCATGAAGAACAATGCCCCTGATGCGCCCCGAGGCGGAAAGGCCGGTCGTGCCGTCACCTCCGAAATAGTCGGACGAGTCGGAACTGACGCGGAGTCTGCCGCCCTCGTCAGGCCGGAAGGACGGGTAGCCGAGGGGAATCCCGGCGACCTTCTCCTCATCCCTCTTCATAGCGGTAAAATCATAAGGCTCGCCGAGGGAGAAGGCGCCGCCCTTGTAAGCATAGAGTATGTCCGACATATTGGACACGGTGCCGGCGGAAAGGGAAGATTTCGACGGAGTCGCTCCTATGACCTTGAGGCCTTTCTTCGCGCGGGTCATCGCAACGTACATAATATTGAGCGCGTCGATGGCCTGAAGCCTCCTCTCCCGGGCGAAACTGCCCGCAAAAAGAGTGTCGGAGGACCCGGTAGAAAATTTGACGTTATAGACGCCTTCAGATGCGGAGAATGCCGTCCCCTCCGACTCGACGGGGCACCAGTTTCCTATATTGCCGCGATCCGTCTTGAAGAGGTCGATCTTCTCGACGAAGGGAAGGATGACGAAGGGGAATTCGAGGCCCTTGGACTTATGGATGGTCATTATCCTGACGGAGCCTTCGCCGGAGGGAGACGCTATCTTGATGTCCGCCTCCTTCCACTTTTCGAGGAATGCGGTGAGGTTGTTTCCGTTGAGCGAAACCCAGTCCTGAAGGTAGTCCATGAAGGACTGCACATAGGGCACTTCGCCCTCCATTATCCCGGGGCGCAACGCCTGGACGGCGGCGACAGCCTTCTCGGCAAGGTCATAGAGAGAATCGTAACTCTCCGGAGCCTCGAGCCCGGCCTCCACGGCCTCGAACGCCGCAAGGGAGACCTTGCCGTCCTCCCTCGGCGGGTTGTCAGTCAGGGCGAACAGGGAGACGACAAGCCTGACGACGGCGGAAGATTTTACGCGGAGGGAGTCGTCGGAGACCACCCTGAATCCTTCGGAAATCAGCCTTGAGGCAATCTCGGAGCCTTCTTTATTGCCTCGGACGAGGACTGCGACGTCCTCCGGCCTAGCTCCGCCGGAGACAAGGGACGACACAGTAGAGACTATCTCGTCCATCTGCTCCTCCTTCTTGTCGAAGAAGACGACCTCGACGCTGCCCGGGGCGTCGTCCCGGCTCCGCGCCTCCTGGGCGATGTCCCTGTAGAGGGTCGAAGAGATGCTGCCGGCGGCAGAGGGGTCCTCTCCGAGGTAAGAGCTCACCTTTTCTGCAGCAAAAGGAAAGAAGTCGTTATTGAAGGTCACTATCTCCCTGAGCGTACGGAAGTTGCCTTTGAGAGTCACGACCTTGCCTTCAGCAAAAGTCGAAGGGAGATCCCTGTCGAGAAGACGCCAGTCGGAACCGCGGAAGCGGTAGATGGACTGCTTGACGTCGCCGACGACAAGGTT
>CADAXR010000067.1 GCA_902791945.1 uncultured Bacteroidia bacterium | reverse complement strand
ACTGGAGCAGCTTGTCGAGGGTGTCTGCCGAATAGCTGTAGAGGAACCAGACCTCCTCGACGGAAAGGTCTTCGCCCTCAAGCGCGACGCTGCCGTGAACCGTGCCCTGGAAGAACTTTATGCCGTCCGCTTCCCCTGTCGTTACTGTCACGAGATTACCAAGCTCGTTCGTCGTGAACGAGAGGACCTCCTCGGCGTAGAATTCGGTGTCATAGACCTTGGCGGCAGCTATATAATAATAGGTAGTGTTCTCTTCGAGGTTTTCAAGGGTGTATTGGAAAGAACCGGTGTAGTCGACCTGCCCTATGTCAATCTTGGTTCCGCTCGTTTTTAGGGCTTCGACGGTGTTAGCTTCGGTGCTGTAGAGGAACCAGACGAATTTCGGGAACTGCTCAAGGTCTCCTTCGAGGTCTCCGTTGAGGGTCGCTTTGTGGAGGCCTATGCCGGAAGGATTCACGGTGATGACTCCGGCCTCTATCTCGCTGGTTGTAAAGTGCTTGACCTCTCCGAAATGGTATTCCCCTCCTGCTTCTACGAAGGATACGAAATAATAGGTCGTGTTGGAGGCAAGTTCCGTAAGCCCGATAGTATACATCCCCGTTGTCGAGGGTCGGCTCCTCTTCGGTGGAATAGAGGATGCCCATCGTGACAAGGCCCATCTCCGGAGTAGGGTGGGCATAGGCCGACAGAGTGGCGGACCACACCGTGACAGCTGTCGCTTCTCCGGTCTCTGTCAGCGCCTCCGGGTCGACGGGAATGACCGGATCTACCGGCTTGTCCGGGTCGTCCGGAATCTCCGGAAATTCTGACGTGTCCTTCTGGGAGGGAAGTTGCTCGGGCTTGCAGGAGGGGAATGCGGCTACGAAGGAGACCGCGACGAGAAGGGACAGCAGCTTTTTCATAATCCTTTTACTTTAAATATCGTCCACCATAGAGGGCACGGACGGAGGTTATAGGGTCATAGAGGGGATCATCCGGGTCGAGGGACGAGATTTTAACGATGCCGAGGGACTGGATGTAGCGGCCGTCGCCGATCCAGATGCCGACGTGGTTGATCCGCTCAGTAAGGACTCCGTCCTTGAGGCGGCCGAAGAAGATGAGGTCGCCTTTGCGGAGTTCTCCGAGCGGTACCTTTTCGCAGAATTCCGCCTGGGGGCCGGAATCACGTGGGATGACAATGTCGTGCATCCAGAGCACTGCGCGGACAAAGCCGCTGCAGTCGGCACCCTTCGGTGACATCCCGCCCCAGATGTAGGGGAAGCCGAGGAACTTGAGGGCGGTCTCCACTATCGCGTCGCCGTCCTGACGGAGGGAGCGGCGCCAGAGGGATTCGCGGACGGCGTCCGCCCGGCGGATATAGCCGACCCTTCCGTCGGGGAAGCCGGCCCTCAGCCAGCACCCTCGGGTGCCGAGGTACTCGAGCCTGTCGCCTCCGACGATGTCGGAGATGGTGGGGGAGTCCTCGGAAGGCTCGGAATGGACGAGACCTGTCATCGCGGTCACGACCACTTTCTCCGCCTTCTCCCAGCCGGAGAATGCCTCGTCGTCAAGAATGCTTATCGCTTCTTCGTGGACCCAGCCACGGTAGCCGTCGGGGGTCTCGATTTCGTTCCACCTCCCGGTGGAAAATACTTTTACAGGGGTGCCCAGAAGTGCCTGGGAAATCATCTCTGCGTCATAGTCTCCGCTGCGGCGCATGTTGCACACGCTGATGCGTACGACAGCCCTTGAGCAGGCCGCCTGCCCTTCGGCGCGCTCGACGCCTGACGCCCTCCCTTCTCCGAAGACCGCCATAAGTCCCACTAGTAGAATGACCGTCAATCGTCTCATCTCTCTGCAAATATATAAAAAGTTCGGGTAAATCTTTTATGAGATGCCATCGGGCGCCTTTCTGTGTCCTTCATGAAATTCACCTGCCACGGCAATGTGCTTTATACGTCTTCTGTGACATATTGTTGTGGCAGGTGAGCCAATTTTGCCTCACCTGCCACGAGAAAGTGCCATATACGCCACAAAATTGATATTGGTGTGGCAGGTGAATTTCACGAAGCAGGGTAGATAAAAGAAATTCCCGGCTACAGGGCCGGGAATGACTTTGGTGTGGCAACAGAGCCAAGATGACTGCAACGGTGCAGCACCGACTCTAGAAGATGTCGGGCTCCTTCTCTTCGTGGACGGGCTCTTCGCTGCGGGCGGGACGCTCGGGCTTCGGACCGCGGCGGTCGCCACGGCGCTCATCCCTGCGGCCTTCGCGGCGCTCGCCGCCCTTGCGGTCTCCGCGCTTTTCGTCGCGGCCGCCACGGCGCTCGCCGCGGGGCTTACGCTCGGGCTCGACGTAGCCTTCGGGCTTCTCGATGAGAGCCCTGCGGGAGAGCCTCATCTTGCCGCTCTTGGCGTCGTATTCAAGGAGTTTGACATCGACCTCGTCGCCGACCTTGAGGACGTCCTCGACCTTGTCGGTCTTTTTCCAGTCAATCTCGCTGACGTGGAGAAGGCCTTCCTTGCCGGGGAGTATCTCGATGAAGGCGCCGAACTCAAGGATGCTGACGACCTTGCCGTGATAGACCTGTCCGGCCTCGGGCACTGCGCAGATGTCCTTGATTCTCTGGAGAGCGGCATCCATAGCGGCCTTGTCGACGCCGAAGATGTCCACGACACCCTTGGTCGTGCCGTCGCCGAGGCCTGCATCGACCTCTTCGATTGTGATGGTAGTGCCGGTCTCTTTCTGGAGACCCTGGATGGTCTCGCCGCCCTTGCCGATGACCGCGCCGATGAACTCGGCCGGGATCTCGATCTGGACGATGCGGGGCACGTTGGGCTTGTAGTCCTCGCGGGGCTCGCTGATGGTCTTGAGCATCTCGCCCATGATGTGGAGCCTGCCGAGACGGGCCTGCTCGAGGGCCTTCTCGAGGACCTCGTAGCTAAGGCCGTCGACCTTGATGTCCATCTGGGTGGCCGTGATGCCGTCTTTGGTACCGGTGACCTTGAAGTCCATGTCTCCGAGGTGATCCTCGTCGCCGAGGATGTCGGTGAGGATGGCATAGCGGTCGTTGGGGCGCTCCGCGTCAGTGATAAGTCCCATTGCCACACCGGCGACGGGCTTGGCGATCTTGACGCCTGCATCCATAAGGGCGAGGCAGCCGCCGCATACTGAAGCCATCGAAGAAGAACCGTTGGACTCGAGGATATCAGAGACGACCCTCACAGCGTAGGGGAACTCCGGCTGGGTCGGGATGACGGGCTTGAGGGCGCGCATCGCGAGGTTGCCGTGGCCGATTTCGCGGCGTCCGACACTCCTCTGGGGCTTGGCTTCACCGGTCGCGAAGGGAGGGAAGTTGTAGTGGAGGACAAACTGCTGGTCTTCCTGGATGAGGACTTCGTCCATCTCCTTCATGTCGAGCTTGGTGCCGAGGGTCACGGTCGCGAGGGACTGGGTCTCGCCGCGGGTGAAGATGGCGCTGCCGTGGGCGCCGGGGAGGTAGTCCACCTCGCACCAGATCGGGCGGACCTGGTTGGTCTGGCGTCCGTCGAGGCGCTTTCCTTCGTCGAGGATGAGGTTGCGCATGGCTTCCTTCTCGACATCGTGGTAATAGCGGGCGACCATGGCGCCTTTAGCCTCCTGGTCCTCCTCGGAAAGGGTGGCGAGGAACTCGGCCTGGATGGCCTCGAAGCCGGCCTCGCGCTCGTGCTTGGGCTTCGCGCTGCCGGCGAGCTCGTAGCACTTGCCGTAGCAGAAGTCGTGGACCGCCTTGCGGAGGTCTTCGTCCTGCTCGTCGTGGGGATAGTCACGCTTGTTGACATCGGTGCCGAGTTCTGCCATCAGTTCCTTCTGGACGCGGCAGTGCTTCTTGATCTCCTCGTGGGCGACCTTGATGGCCTCGAGCATATCGTGCTCGCTGACTTCCTTCATCTCGCCTTCCACCATCATGATATTCTCTTCGGTGGCCGCGACCATAAGGTCAAGGTCGGCGCGGGCGCCGTCGGCGAAGCCGGGGTTGATGACCCACTGGCCGTCGATACGGGCGATACGGACCTCGGATACAGGACCGCCGAAAGGCAGGTCGCTGGTCGCGAGGGCTGCGGAGGCGGCAAGGCCGGCGAGGGCGTCAGGCTGGACGTCCTTCTCCGCGGAGATCAGTATTACATTGACGAACACCTCGAGATGGAAATCGTCCGGCCACAGGGGGCGGATGGGGCGGTCCACAAGGCGGGCGATCAGGACCTCGTAGTCGGAGGGCCTGGACTCCCTTTTGAGGAAGCCTCCCGGGAAACGCCCGGCGGCATAATACTTTTCACGGTAATCAACTGTAAGGGGCATGAAGTCGGTCCCCTCCTTGACTTCTTTGGCGCAGGTCACTGTGGCGAGGAGCATTGTGCCTCCCATTTTTACGACTGCGCTGCCGGCGGCCTGCTTGGCCAGTTTTCCGGTCTCGATTTCGATGACCCTCCCGTCAGGGAGTTCGATGGTCTTTTTGATGATGTTCATTACTTTTACTCTGTTACGTCTTTATCGTCTTTACGTCGTTCCCGGACGGCCCGGGAAACTTGAATTTCATTGAAAAAGGGAGAGACCCCCTCCCGGGGACACCCCTCCCTTCCGAATTTTCCTTGCCAGAAAGCTTATCGACGGAGACCAAGCTCCTTGACGATGGCCCTGTATCTCTCGATGTCGATCTTCTGGAGGTAATTCAGAAGCTGACGCCTCTTCGAGACAAGACGGAGAAGGGAACGACGGGTTGATACGTCTTTCTTGTTGCTCCTGAGGTGCTCGGTGAGGTGAGCGATACGGTAGGAAAATAAAGCAACTTGACTCTCAGGAGAGCCGGTGTCCTTATTAGACTTTCCGTACTTCGCGAAAATCTCTTGCTTTTTTTCGGCCTGAAGATATTCAGCCATAATGCAAAAAATTTGGGGTTAATAATTACTTTTCTTTCTACTGTTCCGTAAAAAGCGTGCAAAGTTAAAGATTAATTCCAACAAAACAAATTTTTGTTTTTATAAAAAACTTTATATCTTTGCGGTCCCGTTCGGAAAGAAAGCATTTCTCAGGGGCGGGAAATCTGGATGTGGCGCAGTTGGTAGCGCACCTGGTTAGGGACCAGGAGGTCGCTGGTTCAAGTCCAGTCATCCAGACATCAAAACAGAGGCGCCCGTCGGTATTCCCGCGGGCGCCTCTTCTTTGTGTGTATGCGCTGTCAAGGCTGATTCTGGGACTCGACTTCCTCGACAACGGAGCGGATCGGCAGCGCGGAGCTCGAAGCGGTCAGGAATCCGTAAAACATGTACGGATAGGCGCAGAGCAACACCGGGCTTAACTCCGGCAAGACATAATTGGAGTAGTATCCTCCGCAATTCGGAGAATTCGCCATTTCGTTTACGTATGTAGTGTTAGAACCGCTACCATCAACATTCACGAATGCACTTGTCTGGAACTGGCCGTTCAATTGATAATAACGCCGTCCAACCTGCGGCATGAAGCCCATATTAACCGGGCCGGAACCGGCATCATCTCTTGCTTTGTCAGCCAAAGATGCATAGAATAGACACCCATACTCGGAGGCTGATACGAGCAGACTGACATATCTGTCCCGTAACAGTGCACCGTCAGCACCTCCCATCTCGGCTATATAATTCTCATATTTTCCGCCGGTAAAGAAGGCGAAGAATGTACCGCCGGCATCCATAGGGGGCATGGCAAAGCCCGCAGGATTCGGATCATAGACAGTCTTGACAGTAGGATCTTTTCTGACAATCACCGATGCGATCGACAACTCACCATTTATCACCGTATTATTCCAAAGGAAGCCATTACGATAATCAATAGCGTCCGTAAACCATCCCGCGCCTCCTTCGAGCATGGGACCAGATTTATAGAAATACTTATATGGATACTGTATTCCGTCCGAAAGCCTCGTCGTCATATTATTCTCGGTAACAAAATCCAATCCGGTCAAAGCCTTGATGGCTCCATAAGTCGGTACATCGTGCATGTAGCCGTCGGCACCCCTCATTCCGGGCGTAAGCGGATCCTTTCTGCCAGCCTGGTAATAAGGGCCGTAGCCATACTGGATATCGGCATCAAACAAATGCGTTCCCTCCTGGAGGAGCGGGACCACAATGCTCCGTCCCCCTTCACTCTCAGGAATTGCTTCCTTCTCACCGGTATCAGGATTCGTTCTAACCTGCCAGACCTTGATATACATCGAATTGTCCTTGTACTTGATCTCTGTGCTCTTGCCGACAGCCACCCAGCCAAGGTTACGCCTCATATAGTTGTAATCACCGTCGGACCAGTATGACTTAACCGGGATGACACTCTGATAAGGATTATAATCCGTCGCCCAGATATGCCAGCTCCACATAATCCTTGCCTGCTCATCCATAACGGCGATGACGGCATTGCCCTGATCGATATTATCACGCTCGATCTCAAAAACGATCCCCCACATATCCGTATTGGGATCATATATTAACGGCAGTGCATAAGGACTGATTGTCTCCAGATAGTCTTGTGTCTCAGCAGGAAGTTCGGAGGAATCGATGGCATAATCTGACGATGTGCTGATCAGGCCATTGACATCTTCCCACAGCAGATAAGCCGCAGAAGGCGTTCCGCTCCCGGGACTGGTATGCCCGATCCGGGGATCAGCTATGGGAGCACCGAGATAATCGACAAAAAGCGGATCATAATTGCCTTCCCCGGTCCCATAAGTGGAAACAGTCTTATACGCAGAGGGATTATCATCTCCGTCCTTGATACCATTTCCGGCCACGCAGGGCAGGAGATAGTAGCCGGGCTGGTTGATGATATAGCAGTTGGCCGAATTGAACGTCGCAGGGTTAAGGGTGCCGTCCGTCGTAGCCAGGTTCCAAGGACTGTTTTTCGCCTTATCCCCCCGATATGTCGCACCCTGCAGGGCAGCACGAATTTCCTCTGTCACATCATCCGGACGTGAAATCTGTTCTATATTCGTATTGGCGTTGACAGCGTACTCATAGGTCGTGACACCGATCTCCGTATTGGAAAGAGTAAACGAAGATGTAAAGTGAGCCCAGTTTTCAAATGCCGAGATATCATCAACAGGAATTGTACAGTTCTCATCCTGAAATGCCGCCAAATCCCAAGCCACGGCTGTCTTGGTGCCCTCAACATAGGTATAACTGACAACACGTCCCGTATAAGTGCCGCCTTCCGGAGGGAAATTCCGCACACAGTCCACGGCGAGTACAGAGGTCTCAGCCTCGGTCATGGCTACCGTAAAGGTGTATTTTTTGCCGCCGAGGAATCCGTCAGGAGACGTGACCTTTCCGGTAAGGCGGGGATTATGCTCGGCGTCATAGCACATGAAATCCAGAACGACCGCGTCGCTCTCCGTCGGGATAATGGCGGCAAGGATCTGCTTGCTGGCGGTCGCACCGATGGTGACCGGCGAGTCGAGACGGATTGTGACATAACTGTCTCCGCCGCCCGGCCTGATGACTCCGGCCTCTGAAATGAAGGCGTCACCTGTAAGCTGCGGATAACTTGAATGAGAGCCGTAATTGGCCCAGGATGCGAAAATCTCGATCTGGCTGATCGGGATATCTCCCGCGGCAGAGGTCGCGTTGAAGTTCAACAGGGCCGTCTTCGGCTGGAAGTTGTTGAACTGAATTTTCGTCGTATTGTTGAGGATGGCGCCTTTTTCATAGGGAGTTCCAGTAAAATCGGCACAGATCTGATATTTGCCGAAATTCTTTCCGTCTTGCGAAGAAGGAACCTGAACCGGTGCCCAGAGTACATTATCTTCAATGACGGGGCTCTCCTCCGTGTTGGTTGCAGAGGCCGGATACACGGCGTAGAAGGAATACTTTCCTTCGCCATCGCCTACCCAGGCGGAACGCCTCTTGCCGGAAAGCAGGGTCGCCTTGGCGGGATTCTCCCCGTCAATCTTTATCGGCATAACCTCGGAGATGGAACCGGCCCACTTCTCTGCCCCGACAACAGGATTGCCCGATCCGTCTTCGGAATAGGCGGAGGAGACGCTGACCCTGTCTTCCTTATCCCATTCCAGGGTCGTGCCGTCCTCGGCGAGGTGGGATTTGAGGGCGCTTTCAATGTCGGCGGAGAAGACCATGCGTTCCGCTTCGGGAACCTGGATGTCCTCTTCGATCATGATTTCACGGCTGCAGGAAAGTGCCGCCAAAAGAACGATGCTGAAATATATCTTATGTTTCATATGCACTTTCCTCCGTTAGTTAAGAACGATTTCTTCATATTCTCCCGCGTTCCCGGCCTCGGGGCTGGTGACAGGGTTGAGTTCGAGATTAAAGGAATACTTGGTTCCCTTGAAAATTCCGGGATAGACCTCGCGTTCTCCCTTATAATTATAGGTATTGCCCATCTGAAGCACCTTTCCGAGGATCTCATTTCCGGCGGCGTCGTATGCCGTGAAGCGGATTCTCGGTTTTTTTCCGTCACTGGTTTGGTTCTGATTATCCATCGTGGGAATCACGACGGCATAGAACAGGCCGTCTGCCGCGTTTCCGTCGCTCAGGCTGACCGAATCAGCGAAACTGAGGGTCACCTTCGGCGAGGCGCCGGCCATCTCGCTCCAGGCATTTACGCTGTCGTCCTGGTGAATGTACCACATGTACGGGTACGGTTCGCAGAAACGGTTGTGGAGAAACACTTCGTACTCTTCATCAAGGATGAACTGAATGGGAACGGTCCCCGAGAGCGCGAAGAAGTCGTCGTAGTAGTTCGTGCTCCCGGAATAGTAGTCCGGGCTCTCATACGTTATATCTATGGTCTTGATGGCATACGTCCCTGTATCCGCAGCCTTCAGCGTAAACTCGAGCAGGCTCGTCCCTACCACCCATTTGTCGAATGTCACGGGATATTCATTATACAGGACCTCTTTGGCCGTGACGAGGTTCCTGGCCATCCGGCCCTCATATTCATACAGACCGGTGTTGTATACAACCTGATAATTCCAATAACTCTTGCCGTCCTGAACGGAGGGAACGTTCACCTTGATGAAAGAATGCGGGACTACATAGTCGTTCTTGAGATTAAAAGCGTCTTTCGGCAATAGTTGACCCCAGGTCGTGAAAGCGGGAGCCCCTCCCGCGGTCACCAGCGCGGAGGCGGGATACAACGCCGCGAACCAGTACAAATCGTCCTCGATGGAAGATAAATCGCCGAACCAATCCCTGGCGGGCTTCTCCGAATGGAATGTGGCGGAAGTGGATCCGGCGCCCTCTATGACGGAAAGGGTTTCACAAACGGTAGTGCCATTGGTAACACCGTTATGCATGGCTTCTATGCGAGTGACAATCCCCAGTTCCTCTTCTGCCGGATTAAAGCCGTAATCTTCGTAAAGGTGCTCGGCAGTCGCTTCGAACTCTGCCATCGTTCCCATAGGGACCGACCAGACGGCAATCTGATCAGACGCTGTCCATTTCAGGGACAGGCCGTCCGTACCCAGGACGGTGCGGGTAAGCGAAGGAAGGTTCGCACGGAACTCCAGGCCGGAAATCTTCTCGCTGCGGATGACATCCTCTCCTGAAACATTGCCCTTTTTGCAGGAAAGCACGCAGACAGCGGCTATGGCTAAAATGCTGATATATTTTTTCATATTCATTTCCTCCCAGTGTTAAATCTCGCCGTCGAAGGGATCTCCGCCGTCCAGATAGTTTCCGGCTCCGTCGGAGGCGTACCAGAGGGTGCCGAGTTCGATGCTCACCGGCACGCGCAGATTCGTGATCCGGTGCTTGAGCGTACCGTTGAATGAAATCCACTCCTGGTTGGCATACTGCAACTTGAGGGAACGGTTGAAGGTGACGTCGTTGCTGGTAATGTTGAACGTTATAGTGAGATTGGTGAAATCCTGCTTGGCGTTGAGAATGTAGGTAAACACTATGGGATTCTCGTCGGAAAGCGTAAGGTCGGTAAAGTTGATAATGGCCTGATATGAAACTTCCCCCTCCTTAGGCACGTCGGTCCAGTACTCACTGTTATCTTCTTCATCATTGAAAAGCTGGAAGATGTAGGTGCCGGTCAGGGGCCTGGCCTCGTCGGATGAGGTGAGGGTGACGCTGTTGAGAGTGAAGGAGTCGCCTTCTTTGGCTGCTGCGGTGAATTCGAATGCCGTGAAGTGGGGCTCGAACGGGAGATTGATCGTCGCCCCGCTCTCGAGGTACATACCGTCGGCGGGCGTGTATTTTTCGTCCAGGAGGTCTCTGCTAGAATAGAAGTCGAACGGATTACAGAACTGGTACGCATAGCTCATGTCCGGCTTGTACACGGTCGCGGTAGCGTCCTCCCCGCAGAAAGTGATGGTCTTCTCTTCTGTCCCGAGTGGAATCTGGGTCTTCGGATACCGGTACGGGACCTTTACCGTAAACTCATTTTCTACAACACCGAAGACGAAGTCATCGTCGTCACCATCGACGGCGGGGTGTGTCGCAAGGAAACGGTGGTGGGTGTTGTTCCGCCAGTTGAGGCCGTTGAGGCCCATAGGGCCGCCGGTCGGTTCGATGGTGTTGGCGAAGCTGGATTTGCCGTCGGAGGTAATGTCTTTCAGGCGATAGTGATCGTACTCGACGCAGAGGCCGTCGGGGCCGCCGAATGAGACATAGCCGATGGAAATCATATCTCCCTCTTCCCAGTCGATGCGCTCGAACTGGTTGGCATAGCCATCGACCGAGAAGTATTGGCCGCTGTAAACGCTCCTGGAACCGGGGTCTCCGGTCGAGGGCTGGCTTTTGGCGCGGAAATGGATCTGCTCTCCGGGAACGATACGGAAGAATGAATGTTTTTTGCACCCTGCACTGAGGAGCATGAGGGCCGAAAGGGCCGCTGCAATGATGGTAATTCTTGCTTTCATAGTCCTTACTCCCACGAATGATTAAATGAATCGGTGTCGGCGAAGTTGTACTCCTTCACCTCCTGGCCCGTGCTCTCCACGGGCGCGAGATTGTCAACGACAGACCCAAGGAGAAACGCACTTTCCGTCTCAGTGCGCACTTCACGAAGCACCTCGGGATGCCTGTAAATTCTATCCATATTGTAATTACTTGATTTTCTGATACACCACAATCGTGCAAATGTAAATAAAATAATTTAATATACAAGGGATATGTGCTCGCAACTCGTTGTTTTTGTGTGGTTTCGTGAGGTTACAAATAGAAAGGCCGTCCCGAGGACATCAGGGCGGCCTTTCTGTTATGCGTTTTTGGGGAGAATTATAGGTATAGCACCGGGCGTACGTAGGCCTGGAAAGAGTCTTTCGGTTTGGCGTTCCGCGTAATGATCTGAGGCCCTACATTGTAGCAGAAGGCTTCTTCCTTATTCGCTTCGCAGACGCTCCAGTAGTCGCCGTTGTTCAGGTGATTTGAATAGAACCTGAGAAGGGCGGTGAGAGCGAAATATGTGGTTCACAAAGTTGGGATTTTTTGTTTAATTGCTATATTTACCGGGATTAAATAAAACAGTATGAGAACGACGATTTATCTTATCGCAATACTCGGAGTGGCGCTATGCTCCGGAGTGCAGGCCCCGCCGCCTGCCGAAGAGACTCAGGTCAAAGAAGAGGCCGTGGCCCCGAAGCATCCGGAGGCGCCTGCGGTGCCTAAATACGTGGTCTTCGCAGGAGACACAGTCAGGTTCGACCGGCCCGACCTTTACGAAAGGATGGACCGCGAGCTTATAGCGTTTACCTATAGCCACACCCTTTCTACCCTGATTATCAAGCGCTCGGAAAGGTATTTCTCCATGGTCGTCCCCATCCTGAAGGAGCAGGGGATCCCTGAGGATCTCAAATACCTGATGGCCATCGAGAGCAACCTCGACCCCCACGCCCTCTCGAAGTCGGGCGCGGCGGGACTCTGGCAGTTTATGAAGCCGGCCGCCCAGCAGTACGGGCTCGAGGTCGGAAAGGAGGTGGACGAGAGGTATCACATCGAG
>CADAXR010000066.1 GCA_902791945.1 uncultured Bacteroidia bacterium | reverse complement strand
TTTTCCGTTGGAGACAAGCCCTAAAACTTGTCTCCTTTTTTCTTTTAACTTACTATTCAATCACTTTTATATCAGTTGCATTTACAATTTGAATTCAAGTCAAAATTCGGGGGAAAGACATCCAGCAACTCACACACTTTCAGTGAATTACACTCCACGCTAAAAAGCCGCCATCAGAAGGCGGCCGGCGGGGCGGGCACTTATAAGGTTGCGACCATGACTGCCTTGATGGTGTGCATGCGGTTTTCGGCTTCGTCGAAGACGATGCTGGCGGGGCTTTCGAAGACGTCTTCGGTCACCTCGACGCCGTCGAGGCCGAACTTCTCGAAGACCTCGCGGCCGACGGCAGTCTCGAGGTTGTGGTAGGCCGGGAGGCAGTGCATGAATTTGCACGCGGGGTTGCCGGTGCGGGCCATGAGGGAGGCGTTGACCTGATAGGGCTTAAGCAGGGCTATGCGCTCCTTCCAGACCTCGTCGGGCTCGCCCATCGAGACCCAGACGTCGGTGTAGAGGAAGTCGCAGCCGCGGACGCCCTCGGAGACGTCGTCGGTGACGGTGATGCGGGCGCCGGTCTGCGCGGCGATGCGGCGGCACTCCTCGACGAGCTCAGCCGCCGGCTGCAGCGCCTTCGGAGCGACTATACGCACGTCCATCCCCATTTTAGCCCCGCCGACAAGGAGGGAGTTGCCCATGTTGTAGCGGGCGTCGCCGAGGTAGGCGTAGGAGACCTCGCGGAGGGGCTTGCCGGCGTGCTCGCGCATCGTGAGGAAGTCGGCGAGGATCTGCGTCGGGTGGAACTCGTTGGTGAGGCCGTTCCAGACGGGGACGCCGGCGTATTCGGCAAGCTCCTCGACAGTCTTCTGAGCGAAGCCGCGGTACTCGATGCCGTCGTACATGCGCCCGAGGACGCGCGCCGTGTCCTTCATCGACTCCTTGACGCCTATCTGCGAGCCCGTCGGCCCGAGATACGTCACATGTGCTCCCTGGTCGTAGGCCGCCACCTCGAAGGAGCAGCGCGTACGGGTCGAGGTCTTCTCGAATATGAGGGCTATGTTCTTACCGGTCAGGTGCTTGACCTCGCGGCCCTCTTTCTTGTCCTTCTTAAGCGATGCCGCCAGATCGAGCAGGTACTCTATCTCCTCCGGCGTAAAGTCCAGCAGTTTCAGGAAACTGCGCTTTTTCAGATTGATCTCCATAATATTCTAAGGTAAAATTCTTGTTCCACATGCGGGATTCGAGAGCTGGGAGGCTTCGGTGATGACGCACTCGCCGCCGCTTTCGGCGAAGCTGATGCCGGCGCGCACCTTAGGGGCCATCGAGCCTTCGGCGAACTGGCCCTCGGCGAGGTACCGCCGCGCCTCGGCGACGCTCACCGCATCGAGCGCCTTCTCCCCGGGCTTCCGGAAGTTGACATAGACCTTCGGCACGTCGGTCAGGATGTAGAACTCATCCGCCTTCATCGACGTCGCCGCCAGAGCGCTCGCAAGGTCCTTGTCGATCACCGCTTCCACTCCCCTGCATCCATCCTCCTCACGCACTACGGGAATTCCGCCACCGCCTGCCGTTATTACTATATACCCCTCACGAGCCAGCCTCTCCACAAGATCGATATTCTCAATCCTCACAGGCACCGGCGATGCAACCACCTTTCGCCAGCCGCGGCCGGCGGGGTCTTCCTTATATACTGCAATCCCCGTCCACGGTGTGCGTAGGTGGTCATTTTTTTGCCACCCAAGAGCGTTTTCCCGGGTAAAATGTGACTGGGTGGTAAAATTTTCGCCACCCATGCACACTCCGGGATTTGAGGGATAATACGGCCCGACGGGCTTGGTGGGGTTACGGAAACCCGGGTCGTCGGGGGCGACCTCGACGCGGGTCACGAGCGAGACAACGGGCCGGTCGATGCCCTCCCTGCGGAGGACCCTCTCGAGTGCCGTTTCTATCATATATGCTATCGAGCCCTGGGTCTCGGCGCCGCAGAAGTCCATCGGCATCGCCTCGAGGCCATAGACCTGCTTGCCGGCCTCCTGCCGCAGCAGGCCGTTGCCGACCTGCGGGCCGTTGCCGTGGGCGATCACGATGCCGTAGCCGCGCCTCAGCAGGTGGACGAGCTGAGCGCACGTCGTCTCGACATTGCGCATCTGCTCCTCGAAAGTCCCTTTCTCCCCCGCCCTCAGCAGCGCGTTGCCGCCGAAAGCGACCATTGCGAGCCGTCCTCCGCGGCCTTCAGAAGAAGCTGCCATATCAGTCCCTCCTGAGCGGCAGGGTCGAGCAGCGAAGCAGCCCTCCCATCTTCGAGATTTCACGATACGGGACAGTCTCGACCGTCAGCCCCCACACCTCACGGAGGTGGTGGTTCAGACGGGAGAAATGCTCCTCCGAGACGACAACGTCTTCGGAGATCGAGAATATGTTGGAGTTCATCCAGTACATCTCCTCGGCCGTCAGTTCGAACACATTTTCCGGGCCGAACATATCCACAAGGTGTCCCGCATCGCGCGGATTGAGGAATCCGCCGCGGTAGATTATCGCCTTGTCGCGCCCGACCGGCATAAAGGTGCAGTCGAGGTGGAGGATGCCGTCGTAGGGATCGGTGTCGCTCTTGCGCAGGTTCAGCGGGATGATCTCCTTTTCCGGAAACAGCATCTTGAGGTAATCCAGCGCCAGGCGGTTGGTCCGCGCCGTCTTCACCTCGGAGTAATCCGGGAACGCATACTGCCCGAGGAAAATTTTCCCTCCGTAAAGAATGACGTCTCCGCCCTCTACGTGGACCGCCTCCGGCAGGTTGTATATCTGCTTATACCGTATCTGCCTGTAAATATTTTCATAGGCGTCGATCTCCTCCTGACGGTCGGGGATGATGTTGCTGACGATGATCTTGTCGTCGATCACGAACCCCACGTCGCGGGAGAATATCTGGTTGCAGTCCGACACGTGGTCGGGCCTGTACACCTTGACGTCGTATTTCTTTAGCACCGCCTCGAAGGCGCTCATCTCGCGCACTATGCTCTCCTCCGTCGGATAGACCCCGTGGAGGACAGATTCATAGGATTTTGCGTCGAAGGTCTCTTCGAGTTTCGGAGTGGGCCCCGGAGAATAGGGCCAGCCGAGAACGACCTCCCTGAGGCGCGAAGTTTCTGAGTGTATATTGAGTTCCATATATGATTATGTGGTTTTCTTTTCAGGGGTCCACTGCGTCAGGAAAATGCCCACCATCGCGACCGCCATCCCGGCCCACTGGAGGGCCGAAAGGCGCTCCTCGCCGAAAAGGAAGGCGAGGATTGCCGTCAGCAGAGGGCACACGGCGAGGAACACGCTCACGTGGGCCACGCCGAGATGCTTTATCGCATAGGCCCACAAGGTGAACGCCGTCGCCGAGCAGAGCACGGCGAGGGCCAGCGTCGGATAGAGCACATGCCAGCTGAGGTGCAGCGCAGGGTCGAATCCGCGGATCCCCTTCGTCAGGAACAGCGGCAGGAACAGCACCGCCCCGAACAGGAACTGGTACATCACTATCACCGACGGCTTGTAGGTCGAGGAGAGCGACTTCGTGAACGCTATCTGGCTCACTTCGCTCGCCACCGCGATAAAGAGGATGAGTATGCCCCAGTAGAAGAGCGGCCCGGTCTCAGCCCTCGTGTACGTCACGAGGAAAAGGCCGGCGAGGGTCACGAAGACCCCGATTATATTGCCGACAGTAAACCTTTCGCGGAATATGAAGAGCCCCACCATCATCGAGAACAGCGGGTTCGTCGCTATTATCAGAGACGTGATCGTCGGGGAATCGGTGAATTTGAGCCCGTAGGTCTCCGCCACGAAATAGACGAACGGCATGCAGAGCGCCAGCAGAAGGTACTTGACCCAGTCGCAGCGCCGGATGCGCATGTCGTAATGGCAGATTTTGTTTAGAAGAAACAGCAGGAAACCCGCCAGGGCAATCCTCACCGGCACAAAAAACTCCACAGGAATCTCCAGCTGCAGAAGCCGGTCCGCCCATATATAAGACATACCCCAGAGGGTAATCGTTCCCATCGCCGCAAGCAGCGCAGTCCATTTTCCTTTCATCAATGCAAATGTAAGGATTTTTTTATTATATTGTGACGGTCAAATCACACGCTTATGAAACGCTTCCCCCTCCTTCTGCTGTTTTCAGCGCTTACGATTTTCTCCTGTACAAAGACTCCGAACCCTCCGGGCGACGGTGAGACGACGGTCGGGTCGGACATGATCACCCCTGCGGGCGGGGTCTACGACCTCGGTGCCGTGAGACTCAGCGTGCCCGAGGGCGCGGTGGACCGGGACGTCGAGGTGCGCGTGGAATTCTCCCCCGCCGCCCCGGACCCGGACAGATTCAAGGACGACAAGGGCGTCGCCGTCGGCCTTCCCGGCAATGCGCTGTCAATGATTGAATTCGGCCCCGACGGGGTATCCTTCAAAGAGCCCGTGACGGTGGAGTTCCCGGCGCCGGCCTGCCCGGCGGAGGAGCTCTCCGTGCTCTACTTCGACAAGGACGCCGGCGCCTGGCAGCTCCAGCGCGGCGTGACTGTAGTCGGCGACAAGGCGTATTTCAAGATCTCCCATTTCTCGACGTACGTCCCGTCACAGTTCGGCCTCGCCCAGTTGAAGAGATTCCCCTCCTACGTCGATGCCGGCATCTCCTCCGGCAAGAGCAATGAAGACATAGTCTCCAGTTTCCATTCCTATATGCTCAACGGCGACGACCGCGACCTTTTCAATGAGCCGCGGTTCATCCGTGGGCTTTGGTATACCCCTATGTCCAGCCTCTGCTCCGGCGCCTGGGCCGTCCATGCCGACGGTCTGGACAGCGAGCCGGACTACGACGTCGTCGAAGGCCGCGGCGAGCCCTTCCCTGAGAACGGTTCCTTCTACGGAGAGCAGACCATCATCTCCTATCTCTCCAGCTACGAGAAAGAGGACGTGTTCCGCAAAGTAATCCAGGAGACGCCCATCGAGGAGAAGAGGGAGACCAAGATGAAACTCTACTACACGATGTTCTCTCTCTACTACCGCCTTGCAAAGCCCCGCCTCGAGGCCTCCGTATCCGGCAGCCTCGAAAAGAAGGGCGACGAGGCGACCGTCACGGTGACCCTTGACGTCCCCATCCCCAAGACCGGCCAGTACGCCGCCTACCCTGGCGCCGAACTCACCGTCGTCTCCAGCGACCCTTCCGCTGTCGCCGTCTCGGCCTCGAGCATCACGACCGACGGAGACGGCGAAGCGACCTTCAAGATCACGGTCCTCTCCGACGAGGCCTCAGCCGACGTCACCATCGGCTTCCACAAGGAAAAACCCCTCTGGAAATACGACGGCGGCACCTCTCAGGACGACATCGTGGATGTCACCAAAGTCATCCCCGTCAACCTCGAGGGCGAAGAGTGGGAAGCCGAGTTCGAAATCGAGCTTGAACACAATTTCCACACGACTGTGGACGATTATCTCCTCGCCATCGACAACCAGTACGACTTCCCCGATGCGAGCATCAAATACCGTTTCGGCGGCAAGATCAATCTCAAGGTAATCCACGAAAAAGCCACCAACTCCCAGATCTATTTCGACGAGACCGGCGAGACGATGTCGGCCGAGGAGTGGGCGGACCTCGGGGTCGATCCGGATGCCGAAAGGGAGTATGACAAGTTCTCCGGGACGTATTCTCTCTCGATAGACCCTTCGAAGGACGTTGAATATGATTACGCGGACCGCACCTGTCAGTGGCATCACCATCAGGAAATCACAGATCCTGAGCTCGGCACCCTATGGACCCGTGACGAATACGCCAGCTCAAGCATCTCATACTCCATGAGCTGGTACCGCAACAACAGCCGCAGCGACGTCCCCTTCCGCGGGAGCGCAGAAAACTGCACGAGGATGACACCGGTGTCGTTTGTCGATGCCCTCGGAGTGGATTTCAGCGACATCGGATGGCTCTATGATAAATCCTTGCTGGTGCCCAGGCTCCATAAGAGCCGCTCTGCATCAGCGCAGATTGAAGACAGCTGGGAAGGCTCCAGCTCCAACACCGACGGCTCCGGCGAGACCGACACGGACGGCTTCCTTCTTATGTTCGGGATGTTCTTCTCGCTTCAGGAAGGGACGCATTCTCTGATATTCGAAGATGCCGGAGCGGCCGCTTCCGGCGCGCTACCCGAAGTGTATTGTGCAATGCTCGAGTCCGAGGCCCCGCACCCCGGCTCCGGCGCCGAGGACTGGATCACGACGACCGACGAGACCCACAACGCCTCCGGCACAATCACAATCCGCAAACTAAGCGGCAAAGAGAATCAGTAAAAAAGCGAGGCGGTCCCGACGGGGCCGCCTCGTTTTCACTATAAGAGGGCTTTCTAGAATTTGAACTTGGAGAAGTACTCCATGGACTTGACCTGCTCGGGGATGTCCTCGGAGAACTGGTTGTCGGAGAAGTCGGTGAAGACGCCCTTGCCGAGCTTGGTGCACTTCGCAAGCTCCGCAGGGATCTTGCCGGAAAGCTCGTTCTTGGCGATGTAGAGGCTCTCAAGATTGACAAGGTTTCCGATCTCCTTGGGGAGAGGTCCGGAAAGGTGGTTGCGCTGGAGCCAGAGCTGCTTGAGGGAGACAGCGTTGAAGAGTTCGGCGGGAATCTCGCCGGTAATCTCCTGGCTGTAAATCTCGAGGGTCTCGATCTTGGGCAGGTTGCCGAGCTCCTTGGGAAGCTCGCCGGTGAGGCCGAGGTCGCAGAGGATGAGGGACTTGAGCTCAGGCATGTCGCCGATGGACTCGGGAAGGACACCGCTTGTCGAGCAGCCGCGGAGGAAGACGTACTTCAGGTTCTTGAGGTTCTCGAAAATCTCTGCGGCAGGAAGTTCGCTGTCGGGGACATCGACCGAGCCGATAAACAGCGAGTAGTCGACGTTGAGACGCTCGAGACAGCTGAGGTTGCGGATGTCGGGAGAAATGCCGCCCTCAAGCTTGTCGGGGTTGATGGAGAGCTCCTTGAGGTTGCCCTGCGCATAGACCCACTCGGGGATGGGGCCGTCGAAGCCGTTGAGGTAAAGTTGGGTAAGACCCGTGCTCGTGACGACAGGATAAGCGGCGCCACGGAAAGAGAGGCGGAGCTCCTCCAGGAAAGGCATATTCTCAAGTGAGGGGACTTCGCAGTGTGCGTCGGTGCAGCGAATGTCCAGGGAGCGGAGCTTTTCGAGCTTCGACAGAGAGAGCGGCACGGGAAGTGCCGAAGGGTTCTCCTTCTCTTCGTCGGAAAGCTCGACATTGAGGTAGATGCTTTCAAGCTCGGTCAGGCCGCCGATCTCAGCGGGGATAGGTCCCTGGGCCTCACTGAGGCTCAGTTCGATGACACGGCCTTCTTCGTTGACCTTGACGCCGTGCCAGTCGGCGAGGTCTTCCTCGACGAGCCAGCCGTCCTGGTTGTACTCGCTCCACTCGGCTCCACCGGTGGAGTTGTAGATAAGAGTGAGTATCTCCTTGTCAGAGAGCTTCTTGGGCCCGCAGGAGAAAACCATCGCCGCCAGAGCAACGCCGGCAGCCGCCTTGAAAAAACTGGAATACTTCATATTGAATGGTTTTGGGTTTGATTTCCGTTCAGTCCGTAAATTTAAATCATTATTTCCGAAAACGCAACAAAAAAGGCCGGCCAAAGAGGCCGACCCATTATTAGAGAAGTTGAAAGGCTACTTCTTGATTTCAGTTAACCCCGGAACCGGAATTCCCTTCCGGACGGGACGCCGATCCTTCCTCATTATCGGCAGGCTGTATTTGCCGCCAAAGGATTTAGGCGCAACCTTTGGTGCCGGAGCCGGCGAACCGGACGGATCATCGAGTGATTCAAATACCAATATATCATCCAAGAAGAAACGCCAGTTATCACTGCTGTCGAAGTGGCGGAAGCAGATATAGACGGTCTGTCCATCATACGCTGATGGAATAGCCACCTCAACTTTTTCATATTCGCCGTCTCCGGATGTACCGTCGTAAATCTGTTCACAATCATCAATACTGGCAGCAGGAGCAGAAGTCGTAATGAAGACACCAAAATGTTCGGGCCACGAGCCGGAGTAGGATAAGACCCAAAAACGCAGATAATTGTTGGAAGTAAGGGTGATGGCCGGTGTGTAAGCATAGTTGTCCGGATCCAGAGCACCGGTACCGCTTATGTAAGAATCGCCCTCCAAACAATAATTTCCTGAATGAGAGTATTGAGAAGTCTCCAATAATTCCCAATTGTGTCCGTCACCGTCGGCATCGAACAGTGTCCATCCATCAAGGCCATTTTCAAAACCATCTCTGAAATGCTCGATAGTAGATTCCGGGACATACGGATACAAAACATCGGGCAAAGTAGCGTAGGTACCATAAGAATCGAACTGCTGGTCGATGTAGTTGAGCCAGATGAAATGGGTGTATGAGTTCTTGGGCATAATATTCAAGACATCCTGCTCCTCATCATAGACTGCAACGATGAGTATTCTGTCTTCGCCTACAGGATAATCATACCAATTAAGATAACCATCGGAAGGATACAGTCCCTGCAGAGCGACTTCGTTACTTCCGTCCGAGTACACGACCTGATCATAGATAACAAGGGTGTTTCCTTCAAAGAGAGCTTCTACCGGATAATCCTGATCCCTGAATCCGCTGACGTTGTAGCTGACCCCGTCTTCCTTTTCAGTAATGGAGAAGACCTCTTCAGTACTGGTAGCCCAGTAGCCCAGGAAGTCCTCATAGGATGCAGTAGGCGGGACATAAGGGTTCTCTTCCGTGACGGACACGTCGTCGACATTAAACCTGAACCAGTCCGTGCAATTGAAGTGACGGAAGCCAATGCATACTATCTCGTTGTCGAACTCGGCCGGGATTTGAATAATGTGATGCTGATAGCCGTCATCTCCGGTCTCAACATAATCACCACCGGGATACTCGGTCTCGGGAATAAGCTCCGTAATTTCTCCCGCGGGAGATCCCTTTGCAATGTAGACAGCATAATGCTCCGACGGATAATTGAGATCCTGCGCCGCTACCCAGAAGCTCAGATAATTGCCTTCCGTAAGCTGTATCTTCGGAGTAAAAGCCCAGTTGTCGGGAGTAAGGGCGCCAAAATCATTGATATAGGATTCACTTACAAGGCAATAATCTCCGGAGTGGACATTTGAGGCTTGAGAACTCCACACAGACCAGTTATTGCCGTCACCGTCGTTATCAATAAAGGTCCAGTAATCAGCGGTACCGCTCTCAAAATCCCACAGGCACGGCACGGCGACCGGAGGAAGAGCGGAAGAGGATATGTCAACGCCGAGCTTTGTGAGGCCGCCGTCAGGGAACTCAAGGTTGGAGGTAAGAGTAATCTCCTTTTTGTAGATGTCCTTGTCAGTCCAGACCTCGACACAGATCTCTTCTCCTGCACCCCAGTTACGGACGGGAAGGACGCGGAACCAGATGGGATCGCCGCTGCCGCTGGATTCATATTCGTCCAAATGGAGGGTTATGGAGTTGGAAATAAGGTACTGCGAGGTCGGATCAATCGTCCCGGTCAAAGGGTCTAAATCAACAAAACCCGTTAAGCCATCAGGTCCGGAAAAGATAATCTTATTGATTTTCTCCCCGGCGGCAAGGCCGATGAGGTTGAGACGGACGACAGTACCCAAACGATAGAAACTGAACATAAGGGGCTGACCGTCCTCAACGCGGGATGCTCCGTGGTCATAGACCGTTGAAATGAGGATATCAGAATTATCCGAAAAGTTGTTTCCGTTCAGATACTGCTCTTCCGGAAGGTATACATAATAATGAGCGCTAGTCTCACTGACACAACTTGAAGGATAAACTGCCAGGTACTTGTAGGAAGTACCGGAAGCCTCCCAACCGAGGGTCGTGCTGAAATCGGCCTTGCCGTCCAGAATGTACGCACCGGCGGATTCGGCCCTGCCTTTAATCTCGTCGTCGACGATCTCAAAGAGATTGATCTTGTCAGTGTCGAGCCACTTGACAACGGGGATCTCGCCGTCCTCGACGGCAGTTCTGGTGGATGCGTCTTCGGCGATGACGTTTACAGTGATGCCCTTAGGGACCTTGATGCTGTCCTTGATTGAAGCCTCTTTGGCGCAGGACAGGAGTGCCAGGGCGGCTGCCGCCAGGCTGATAAAAGAAATGACAGTTTTTCTCATTGCCTTGCCCTCCTAATAATTTCCACCGTCATAGATGTCGCCGCCGCCGAATCCGGCGCCCGGCTCGCCGTCTCCTCCCACCGCTCCCGGGGAGAGGCAGATCATACCCTCGACATGTAAATCGAGGGCTCTCAATGTTGGTTTCTGGTAATTCTTTTCCATAAGCAAAACATTTTTAAAATGACCGGATTTCCAGAGGAGTTCTGAAAGAGGATTTCTTATCCCCCATAAAGACAGGAGATGAGAGCTGCTTCGAAGAAAATGAAGGGGAGCCCTTGACAGACATGGGCTTCGGCGCAGGCGAAGCGTCAGCCCTGACGGCGACAAAGTCCGCCCAGACATCGAAGTAGCCAAGATATGCGTACGTTGACTTATTATAGGCGCCGAACACTACCCACTGATCAGTGCTGAGATTACCCGGGGAGGACATAATGAATGTCAGATCCAGCGGCTCCTCATAAGCCCTGAGGCCATATGCATATGAACTGCCAATATAGAAAATCTGATCGGCAGGGAAAGTCACAAGTCCTGTCTTGGTGTCAAAGTTTCCATAAACGGAAGCATACGAGCACGGGACGCCGTCGAAGCTGGTAATCATCACATTGCTGCCGGAAGCGTCGCTTGCGGCGATGACCATTGTGAAGTTCTCATCAGAGCCATTTGTAAGCGGATAAGCACTTACGTCATATGTACCGACGATGTCGTCAATTGTGTATCCCTTGTCCTCATCAGGATTCGCATAGTTGAAACTGCCGGACGAGGACAGCCAGTCCTGACCGTCGGCAAAGCTGACAATTGCAGCGATATAAGAACCGGTCGGGGCGTTGGCAGGCAGGCTGACTGTCACGGTGCCGGAAGCATTTACCGTCGTGCCCTGGCCTCCGGAGATTGAAGCAAGAGCGCCTTCTTCACTCGAAGCGACCGCGACAATCGCATATTCAGTGTCATCTCCGAGCGTTACGTCAAGGTCAACGAGAGGGGCGGAACCGGAAGAAGCCTGGTTGACTCCATTGTAAGCAACCGTTGCAGTATAGTCAAGTATATCACAACCTGGGAAGGCAATCTGCATAACGAGATTCTGATCAAGACAGTAGTATCCACCCAAGCCTCCGGTTGAAGTATTATAGAGCCGGTGACCGTCGAGTTCGATGTTAGCCGGGGTTTTACCGTCAGCCTGATACTTGATAACCCTGTTGAACAGATAGTCGTCTTCGCTGTCATAGCCACTAAGATATGACGGGTGTGCCATAAAATAATTGTTGGCGCTGTATCCGGTATAGACAGGGTCAAAGTTGACAAGGTCACTTCTTGT
>CADAXR010000065.1:11502-25305 GCA_902791945.1 uncultured Bacteroidia bacterium | reverse complement strand
GGTCAACTGCAGTTCCGCCCAGCAGCTGAGTACATCATCTGCCAAGGAGTTCTTCGTGGTCATCCCGGCCGGCTCCTATTCTAGCCTTACCCTGAATGCTGTCCTCCCGGACGGAAGCATCAGTTCCAAGAGTCTTACGGAGCCGTTCACCATTACCCGGTCGGCCCAGACGACGATGGAGACTACGATGCCTGCCGCCCGCGCTTCGCTCCAGGTGTGGTCTTTCAATATCACCTGTCAGAGCAACGATGAAAACAGCAATTGGGACGACAGCCACAAATGGAATGTGCGCAGACCGGGAATATATGCTTTCTTCGATGAAAACCAGCCCGACATCATCGGGACGCAGGAATGTGAGTACCGGCAGAGGGTGAATATCCTGGACAATTGCGAAGGTTATGCGGCATACGGCCTCGGTGTAGAATATGGGAAAGAATCCAGTGGATCCACCGGCTACCTCTGGAACAAGAAAGACTACAACACCGACTCCTCCAACGCCATTTTCTACAAGACCGCCAAGTATGATGTGCTGGACAAGGGAACTTTCTGGCTCTCTTCCAATCCCGCCAGTGTCGGCTCCGGCGGCGGTCGCAACTGCGCCTGGATCAAGTTCCGCATCAAGGCGACCGGGGAGGTATTCTATGTGTTCAACACCCACTTCGAGGCTCATTATACAGCCGAAGCGCGGAGGCCGAGATCCTGTACAACCAGATCGAAGCCATCAATACCGGGCATCTTCCGGTCATCGTAACAGGCGACTTCAACGAATCCGCATCGGACATGATGGGTGAGGAGAAAGGTTACGTAGAGTGGGGTAATAATTACTATTTTGCCCGTAATGTGGACGGGAAGACAAGCAAGACGGCTTATCCTGTGAGTTACAACAACTTCAATGAAGGTTGCGCCGGATTCTCCTCCATATACAGCAGCGGCACCGTCTCCGGCGGCGGCTCCAACCTGGACCACATCATCTACCGTTACTGCTATGAGAATTCCAAGCACGGACTTATCCCCGGCAGTTTCGGGACCGACTTCCGGCCCTATGCCGGCGTGGCCTACATCTCCGACCACTGGCCCGTTACGGCTACTGTAATTTTTGATTACCAGTAGATGAAAAAGGCCCTTTTACTTATTTGCGCCCTGCTGCTGGCGTTTTCCTGCACCCCGGCTCCTATAGATGAAGAGGAGCAGCGGGATGCAGAGCAGCAGCTCGAGTCCATCCCGGACGACGGACAGGGCGTGATTCACTTCTAAAACAAAGACCGGTCGCGAGAAGCGGCCGGTCTTCTTTTCAAGCAGCAACTGCTGCTTTTACTCTGCGTCTTCGATCGCAGTCACTGTGACGGTGATGTCGGAGAGGTTGAGGCAGGACTTCTTTGAACTGTAGCTGTAGCTTGCCCTGGAGCCTACGACGATGCGGTCGCCGGCCTTGATGGTCATGCCAGTGTAGGAGAAAGTTTGCCACGAGGTGTCGTTGTTGACGGTGAAGGTCCGGTAAATCTCATCCGTGCGGTCGTTAGGCCAGGAAAAGTCAGAGGTGTTCTCGTTCTGCATATTAGCCCCACCTCCGTCGGCTCCGCTGTTGGAGGAGTTGTTGAGGATGCCGAGCGCGTAGTCGCCGGTCGCACCTGTCATACCCTTGCGGGCGGTAATCTTGATGGTGACTGTCGCAACCTTTCCTTCCGGCACCGTGAACGGAGGTGTCAGGATCCAGGCCTTTTGGTTGTTGCTGAAGGAACCCAGGGTAATGTGACCGGGGTGGACCATCACCCTTGCGTCAGTGCCGGCGTCACGGGCCCACTTGTTGAGACGGCTGGATGCGAAGGCTGGGGATGTGAACACCTGGTAGTTGCCTACGCCCTCGTAGAAGACGATGGGATCCGTTCCCCGTGTGGCGAAATCCGTAGGGGCGTCGGGAGCGGCGATGCCGGCGCAGCCCTGGCCATACTCGAAGTCCCATACGAAGAGGCTGAAGTCCTCGGCGAGGGCGACGCCGGTCTCCGTGATGGAGGAAGGCATGGTCACGACAGTGAACGCATTGGTCTTTGCCGCAACTACGTTGGACACCTGGCCGGCGCCGTCGGTCACCTTGAAATAATACTGGGTATCGGCGGAAAGTCCTGCGAAGATGAACTTGGGATACTTGTTACGCCAGAGCGAAGTCGCCTGTCCTGCAGCGAAGTCATAGGAGAGGACGGGACTCGTGCAGGCGGCGTCACTATAGAGCGTAGCCGTGTAAGCCAGATCGGCATCGTCGGCCTCGGCGCCTCCTTCGTTCCACGTGAACGAAAGGGTCGAGGAAGTGACTTCCAGGGCCGAAGCGGTGATGGCGGTGGCTACAAGGTCTTCAACACCGGTCACTTCAACCTTTATGTCGCCGACAAAGACGCGTGCCTTGTTCGAGTCACTGCCATCATAGGGACCGAATGTAATCCTGTCGCCGGAATAGACTTCAAGGCCTTCGACGGTTACCGTCTCCCAGGCGTACCCGGAAAGGGATACGGTCTGATAGTTTTCATCGGTCTTGGCTGCCGGCCAGGAGAAGCTTGCGGTGTAATCGGTCTTCATGTTGGCTTCCGTTTCGTTCAGTACACAGATGGCCCAGTTTGTCTCTGAGGTGCTGTT
This sequence comes from uncultured Bacteroidia bacterium, assembly GCA_902791945.1. GTDB lineage: Bacteria > Bacteroidota > Bacteroidia > Bacteroidales > UBA932 > Cryptobacteroides. The sequence continues at coordinate 22,680 of CADAXR010000065.1, read as the reverse complement.
GTACCTTGCGGCCGTGACGGACACCTTAACGATTGCCTTCTTGCCTTCAGGAACGGTGAAAGGAGGGGTCAGGATCCAGCCCTTGGCGGAAGCGGTGCCCATCTTGAGGTAACCGCAGTGGTAATAGACATTGCTGTCTACAGACCATCCGTTGAGGCGGCTGGCGGCGATGGGGGCCGTCACAGTGGACCATTTCTTCTCACCGGAGTTGCTGTTGCCGGCAACGAAATTGGCCACAGACTTATCTGAGAAACTGCTTGTCGATGAAGGAACGAATCCTGTAGCTTTTGCGAGCATGTCGGCATTCCACGATGTCGAATTCCTCAGTGGTGGCTGCGACGACATTGGAGACGACGGCGGGATCATAGGAAGTGTCGGAGACCTTGAAATAGTAGGTCGTGTTGGGGGTAAGGCCGCCGAAGACATAGGTCGGGTTGGTCTTGTTCCAGATAGAGGTCGTCTCTGCGGGAAGATCGAATGAGGAAACGACATTCTGGCAGGCGGCGTCGCTGTAAAGCGCGGCCGTGAAGGGGTGGGCCTTCTTGCCGTCCCATTCAAAGACAAGGGTGGAAGAAGTCTTTCCACTTGCCTCTGCTGCGGTAAGCACAGGCACTGTTTCGGTAAGGGCAGTCACTTCCACGCTGATTTCGCTCAGATAGACGCGGGCTTTCGTCTTGTCTCCGCCCTTGATGCGGCCGAAAGCCAGGCGGTTGTCCCTTCCTATTTTCAGCCCTTCGACCGTGACGGTCTTCCAGTCTGCGCCGATGTTGGCGAATTCCACTTCACGGTACAGGTCGGGGTTGGTTTCATCCACCCAGGTGAAGTCGGATTCGCGGCCGCCCTTGTCCCCGTCGGTGCTGATGACGCAGACCATCCAGGTCTCATATTCTTCCTCTCCGTAGCGGGAAGCGGTAAGTGTCACATTGACAGTGGCCTCCTTGTCTTCGGCAATGGGAAACTTGGGAGTGAGGGCGTAGCCGTAGTTGTTGTCCGAACCGAGCTTGATGTAGCCGGGGTGATAGTAGGAGTTGCCCTCGGAGAGCCAGCCGTCGAGGCGGCTTGCGGAAAGGGCTGTGTTGATGGCTGCTGAACGCATTCCGGAGTTCGCTGCCGTCTCCTCACGGGTGAAGGTCGCACCTTCAGTCGAGTGGTTGGAGAGGCTGCTCTGGTCAGCGGGGATGTAGCCGCCGGCCTGTGTGATTCGTTCCCAGCCCCAGGCGTATTCGCTGAAATCCTCGGCGAATACGACACCGGTCGAGGATATGTCTGACGTCGGCATTGCGACGGGGGTGAAAGCCGTCGTAGTCGCAGTGCAGGCCTCGCTCAGGCTGTCGTCAGTCTTGTCCTTGACTTTGAACCAGTACTGGGTCCCCTGGGAGAGTCCGCCGATGACGAAGTGGAGGTGCCAGTTTTTCAGGCCGGGATTCCAGCAGGCGGCATTGGCCGGGATGGAATAGGTCTCAAGGAGGTTCGAGCATGCCTCGTCGCCATAGACCAGAAGGTCGAAGGCACGGTTGACGTTGTCTTCCGGATTGACGCTGCTCCAGTTGAGGACGATTGAAGATGAGGTCAGGACGTCCGCCGTGCAGAATAGTATGGCGGCTTCGTAGTCGATTTCGGTGCTGTACATCTTGCCGGCCTCGTAGGGCTTCGAAGGGGTCGCCCTGCGGGCCATGACGCCGTCGTTGACATCGGTGAAAACGACACCTATGCCGTCGGTGTAATCCCCGGCGGGGATTGCCATAATCATAGGGGTACCGGGGGCGACTCCGCCGTCCGGCATATTGAGCGTGACCGCATTGGTTGCACCGTCAATAGGTGCGAACATGGAGAAATCCGTGCCGAAAGGTCCGGAAAGCTTCTTCTCAGAGGAGGCTATAAGTTTGACGCTCTTTATATTGACGTCTCCCTCCGCAACAAACTTGAAAAGGGCCATCTGCGGCTCGAAGGCAAGAGCCTCGTCGCCCTCGCTGTGGGCGGTCATTATGTAGGCTGAAGGATCGTAGGATCCGGCCACATAGTTCTGGACCTCCGGCAGCGAAATGGCTGCTGCACCTTCAGCGTATTCGGTTACGGCCGCAGCGGGATAGACAGCATTCAGGGGAGCCGTCGCGGATTCGATGGTGAACTCCGCCGAACTCTTGCCGTTGAAGGAGGCGTCAAGAGGGTCGGAAGCGACACCGTTGATGTTTATCATGTCACCGGCAGCCCAGTAGTTGGGGTAGGCAGTGCCATCCTTCTCTCCGAGGAAGGCTTTGGTGCCGGGAAGAACAGCCTTGACGGTCTTGCCGCCCCTTGAAAACTCAGGGGCGCCGGCTTCACGGGTACATGCGCAGAGAAGGCCTGCCGCAAGCAAGGAAAGGACAATGTACTTTTTCATGGCTCAGGCCCCCCATTCGTCTATGCCGGCATCCTCCTCTTCCACGGGAGGCAGCCCGCCGCTTACACAAAGGCCTTTCTGGAGTACCAGGGGCTTGATTCTTAGCTCGGGTCCGGTGTAGGGCCGGACGGCTGTAGAAAGTGTTTTGGTCTCTGTCATATCAATATGTGTTATCAGTTATCTTATAGCTGTTACTTCAACCGTGATGTCAGACAAATTGACTCCGGGCCTGGAGCCGCTGGTGTTCTTGTAGGTCGCTCCGTCTGAGTAGGACGGGGCCGCCCCGACGATGATTCTGTCCTCGCGGGAGATTTCGAGTCCTTCGAAGACGAGTGTCTTCCAGGAATCTGTCTCCTGGACGGAGAACCTGCGGTAGATGCTTGCAGGGCGGTTGTCGGGCCAGGAGAAGTCGGATGTGTTCTCGTTCTGCATATTGGCGCCGCCGCCGTTCGCTCCGTTGTTGGAGGAGTTGTTGAGTACGCCTATGGCGTAGTCGGTGTGGGCGGAGGAGAATCCCCTGCTCGCCGTGATAGTGACGGTCACAGTCGCTGTTTTACCCGAAGCCACGGGGAACGGAGGAGTAAGTATCCATCCCCTGTCAGCGGAGGTGGATGATCCCAGGGTAATATAGCCGGGGTGGAGCCTTACACGCGCATCTGAACCGGTGTCGCGGGCCCACTTGTTGAGACGGCTGGCTCTGAATGCGGTGCTGTAGGAGAAGAGCGAGCAGTTGCCGTTGCTTTCGGCGACGGGGACATAGCTTGTGCCCGGGACGGAGTAGCTTGCGGGCGACGAGGGGGCTCCCGTTCCTGCCCCTTGCCCCACGGCGTCGAAATCCCAGCCGAGTTCGCCGAAATCTTCGGCGAGCACGATGCCGGTCTCGGAGATGTTCTCCGGCATCCGGACTATGTCAAAGTCGGCCGTCGTCACTTCTATTATGTCGGAGAACATGTCTCCTGAGGTAACTTTCGCGTACAGGGTCAGGCCGGGGAGGGAGACAGGCACGGTAAACCTCGGGGTCTTCCCGCCCCAGCAGGCTGCGCCTGCGGGGAAGGTGTATTCCCGGAAGATATCTGTCCCTGCACTGTCCTCATAAAGGGTGAGATTGTACGGCAGGGCGATGTCTTCGGTGACGGAACCGCCTTTCGTCCACTCGAGGGTCAGGGTTGAAGAAGTCCAGGCTTCAAGGGAAAGGGCTATGTCTGGCTCAGGCAGGGCGCCTTCGAGACTGACGGTATAGGTCTCGCCGGCTTCGTAGCGTCTGGTGGGAGTGAAAACGACGGATGTCACGCTGCCTCCTGCTGCCGTTGCAGAGATGGAGAAGCCTTCTTCGCGATAGTCTCCGGGAGCGATGACAAGGGATGCCGGGAGCGTGAACGTGGCGGAGGCCGCCGTGAGGCTTACCGACGAAACGGTGCCTCCCGAGACAGTCCAGAAATTGGTGGAGAACTCTCCGGCAATCTTTTCTGACCCTCCTGCAGAGAATTCTATCGACTCCAACCCTCCGGTAAGGGTTTCGGATGTGATATTGATTGTACAGGTCGCTTCCGAAAGGGTGACGAGCGCGTCGTCCGCCCTGCCGATGAGGACGGGGGCGGAAGCACCTGCGGTCTGTTCCGCGGGGATAAGAACGGCGCCGCGTTCGTTTTCGTAGGAGGAAAGGGCTTCGGCAGGCCAGGCGACACAGTAGGGGGCCTCGGCTCCGCTTATTTCAAACACGGCGGACTCACCTCCGGCTTCTTCCGCTCCGAGCGGCAGCGACAGCCGGCCGTTTACGACAATCGTCTCTCCCTCCTCCCAGGCCCTGTCGGGGCGGCGGACTGAGATTTTCCCGCTCTCCGGGTGGGGAAGGCTTCCGTTTATATCTATAGAATACTGCGCTCCGGCGATATACTCCGACGGCGGCGTAAGCATGGCCTCCCTCGTCAGCCCGCCGGCATCAGTGACGACAAGGCGGAATCCTTCCGAGGAATAATTGCCGGGGGGAATGGATATGGAAAGGGGAAGCAAGATGCCCTCGTCGCCGGAAGAACGCACTTCGATACAGTCGGAAGCGCCCGTCTCCGCAGGGAATATGGAAGAGTAATCAGTCCTGAATGCCCCGGCGAGCATTTTGCCGCCGAGGGCTGTCAGTTTTATGCGACGGTATTTTTCCAGGCCTCCCATGAGGGTAAGCGTGCTGAGAACTGGGGATAGAGTGCAAGGCGCATCGCCCTTGCCGAGCCAGACCTGCTTTCCCGCCCCGTCGGGGAACAGCAGCTCCGGAAGGTTCAGTCTTGCGGAGCCGTCGGAGTAGGCGAAGACGGCATTGTAGGGGCATGCTATATACCACGGCGCCCCGACGGAAGGGACGTTGAAGGTCGCTTCGGCCCCGTCCCCGGCAAGGGGAAGCGGGTCGGAGACCTGCCCGTTGACATTGATCCTGTCACCGGCTTCCCATCCGGCGCTCCTGGAGACGGAGACGGATACGAGGTCCCTATCCTCCCCTGCGGATGACGAGGACTCATCTTCTTTGCAGGAGACAAGCAGGATGGCGGGAATCAGTAGTATGAGGATCTTTTTCATTTCAGGTGTCGGTCAGAGAAACCAAGTATCCACTCCCAGTCGCTTGCTATGACACCGTGACCGCCGTCGCGCCTGGCATAGCCGATGTCGCTGCCGATGGCTGAGGACGAACCGGTCTCCGGGAAGGCCCCTCCTAAGGAAGGATCCCTGCCCAGGAAGCCCCAGACGGGAGATGCGGCCTGGAGTGAAAGGAATTCGCCATAAGCGTCGAACCACAGGTTGTTGAATCCGAGAACAAGGAGGGGGCGCGGAGCGACAAGGCTCAGCAGCAGGTGCTGGTCGAAGGGCATTTCGGACTCCCTGCCCGCCCAGGTGGCGTATTTCGGCGCAAACCAGTGGGTGTATGTGCTGGTCTCGGATGCGATGCTTTCCTTGTCGGGAGTCAGGTGTTTTGTCATGGGGACGCCTCCGCTTCCGGTCTGCACCGGAGCGACGAGGGCGAACCTCTCGTCGAAGGCGCCGGCTATGAGGGCTGCCTTCCCGAGACGCGAGCAGCCCGTGACGAGGATTTTGTCTTTGTCCAGCGCCGGAAGGGTCTCAATCATGTCCACCGCCCTCATAAGGCTCCAGGCCCAGACTCCGAGGGACATGGGGTTGTCCTGGGCGGACGGGTCTCTCGGCGCCCAGAGGTCGTAGATGCGCGTAAAGGCGATTTCCTTCTGCTTCGCCACCGTCTCCGGGTCGGGCGCCACCTCCGCATAGCAGGCCGTCACAAGGGCGTAGCCTCGGCGCAGGAAGTCGTTGATGGGATAGTGGTAACGCAGTTCGCCGGTGAGCAGATAACCTCTCCAGTCGGGATTGGCGCTGTTTCCGTTGATGCCGAACGCGGGCTCTTTTTCAAGCCAGCAGTCGGGGACGATCACTTCGGGGTCGGGGATGAAAGTGTGGTTGCCCCAGTAGTTGAGGGTGAGGATAACGGGCACCGGACCGGAGGCGCTGCGCGGCCTGACGACCAGCCAGTCGATCTTCGGTCCGCTCCTGTCTTCACTGAACCACATCCGGTACTGCTCCCTCACGGCGTTGACGCCGGCGACCACCGTGTTCGCCCTGTCGAGACGGTCGATGAAAACAGGCGCCGGATCCGGGATTTTCCCGTACATCTCCCTTTGGAAGATTTCCTTTATTTCTTCACGGCGGAGTGCCCAGTCGTCCTCATCGTGGACGGAGGTCCCGTTGACGAACACGAGGGGATCTTCCGGGGCGAAAATGTCGGTCACTTCGACCGAGAAGTCTTTGACAAGCGCCCGGCAATTGTCTCCGACGGCGCTGTAGCTGCCTTTGACGCCGAACATTATTCTGTCCCCGTCCTCGACGGTCAGGCCCTCAGCCGAAAGCCTCTGCCACTCTCCCGGGCGGTCGAGCGTGAAAAACTGGATCTTCCTTGTGTCGGCTGCGTCGGGATGGTGGTTGAAGTCGGCGGAGTAGCCGGTCACGTTGGCGTTGGCCCTGTCAAGGACTGCGATGCACCAGACTCCGGAAGATGTGTTAGAGACGGTACTTGCGTGAAGTGTCACGTTGACGGTTGCGTTGCCGCCGCTCGGGATGCTGAACTCGGGGGTGAATATCCACCCTTTCGCGCCGCTGCGGCCGAGCTGCAGCATGCCGGGATGGATATAGACCTCGCTGTCGCTGGCCCAGCCTTTCAATCGGCTGGCCGGAAGGGCGTCCGTCTGCTGCTTGAGCATATACAGGGATGCGCCGCCGTATGGGACAAAGGAGCCGGGGCCGTTGGAGAAGGCCCCGCTGCTGGCAGGGCGGTATCCGGCGCTGCGGCCCATAGGGTCGGAATCCCACCGGAGTTCGCTGAAGTCCTCGGCGAGGGCGACCCCCTTGTGGATAATGGTCTCCGGCAACTGATGTACGGTGAACGCTTCCGTCCGGGCGGAAATAACATCCGAGGAGAATCCGCTCCCGGTGTCTTCGACTTTGAAATAGAATGTCCTGCCCCCTTCGAGTCCGGAGAAAACAAAACGGGGAGATCCGTCCCCGCAAGCGCGGGGAGCCAGGTCGTAAGACTGTACGGCGCCGGTGCAGGAGGCGTCGCCGTAGAGACTGACACGATACGCGGCGCCTGCGTCTTCGGAGGCGCTTCCTCCTTCGGTCCATGTAAATGAAAGTGTGGAGGATGTCGAAGCGGCAAGGGACGCGAATATGGAAGAAATGCTCCCGACTTCGATGGTCAGTTCGCTGATAAACAGCTTGTCCGATTCGCCTGCGGGGGCCTTTACCGCGATACGCTGCCCGGACGCTACGGTAAGTCCGGAAATCCCGATGTCTTCCCACCGGCCCGCTTCGGGGATAGTGAATTCCCTGTATTTCGCGGGATTGTCGGTCGCGGGCAGGGCTTCGTCCTGTCCGACTACGAGGACGGCCATCGTGGATTGGGTCCCTCCGGCGCTCCTGGCGGCCTTAAGGGTGATGTCCACGCTGAGATTCTTGCCTTCCGTCACCTCGATCGCAGGGGTAAGAGCCATACCGGAACCGGAGGCCGCAAGGTATCCGGGGTGGAAGGACACGTCGCCTTGGGACTTCCACTGAGAAAGGCTCTCAATCCCGGAAAAGTCCTGAGGGACTCCTTCTGTCACTCCGGGGAAACCGCTGAACGGGTCGTCTCCCACGGAGGAAGCACGGAAATCTTCCGCGAGGATGATGCCGCTTGTCGAGACTTCCGCCGGAAGTACAACGCGGGTAAATGACGGCATTTTCACCGGAATTGCTTCGCCCTGGCTTCCGGCGGCGCTGTCTTCCACCCTGAGCCAGTAGTCGCTTCCGGGTTCCAGGCCGCCGACCGTGAGGCCGCAGTCGTCGCCGGAAGGGGCCATGGCGCCGCGGACGCTGATGCTTCGCAGCGGAGTCGTGCAGGCAGGGTCGTCGTAGAGGCGGACAATCCAGTCCTTATCCCTGTTTGCTGCAGGGTCGGTGCCGCTCCAGGTCAGCGCCACGGAAGAAGCCGTTACGGCCCGGAGGGAGGTAATGGAGACCAGGGTCGGAGAATATGCAGGAATGGCGATCTCGTAACTCTCTCCTGCTGCGGCCTCGAAGGCGCCGGTCCTCGAGAAGGACATGAGACTGCCGTCTGAGGCGAAAATGGTAAATCTGAGGCCGTCGGGGTATTCTCCGGAAGGGATGGAGAGGAAGACCGGGCGGCCGAATCCTATTCCTCCTTCAGGAAGGGAAAGGCTGAGAAAATCCCGGCCTCCGATCCTGTCGCCGCCGAGGGAGGCCGCCCTGATTTCCGTCAGGGAACGGCCGCCGGCTCCTGCGGCCGGTGTTATTTTTAAAATCGAATACAGTGGGGAAAGGGATACTGTCCTCGTGGATGTCTCTCCTTCAAAAATGAGAGCCGCTGGGTCTGCTGCGCCGTCACAGTATGACTGGGCGGCGGGGAAGACGATCCCGCCGCTACCGGCGTCGAAGGCGCCGGAGGGGAAAACTGCGCTGTAGGACGAGGATTCTTCCAGTGCTACGGTGAACCTTGCCGCCGCTCCGTCGATGTTTTTCTTCTCAAGCGCCTCGGAGACGGATCCGTTGAGGCATATCTTGTCTCCCTCCGACCATGAAAGCCCTCCGCTTTCCGGCAGGATGGCGTTGAACACCAACCCCGGCACTGCTCCGCCTCCGGGGCCGACTGGATCCGGATTGTCTCCGGAACCGCCTCCCGGTCCGTCTTCTTTTTCCCCGCAGGAAAGAATCCCTGCGAATAGTGGCAGAAGCCAGATTTTTGTAATACGTCGCATTATGGGTGCGGACACATATATTGTAAAAAACAACCGCCACAACCGGCTCCATATCCACAAAGGTAGAACTAATCCTTTGAAAATACAAGAAAATGTGTGCGGACACATTTGAAATATTAAAAAGATGAATATCTTTGCAAAGGGATTTGACTTTTGGAGCATATGCGCACTTTTTTTTCGATGCATAGGATACTCCGTGTATCTGTCTCGGCCGCCCTTCTTCTCGTGCTTTCCTGTGCGAGGGAGGCGGATCAGAGCCCCCTTTCGCCCGGGGCCGGGACCTCCCTGCGCGTGTGCCTTCCGGAAAGCGGGACAAGGACCTTTCTCGGTGAAGCCGCTTCTGGTCGCTGCCCCGTGCTCTGGTCTCCCGGAGACAGGATTTCCGTGGGCGGTGCCGTGTCGGAGCCTCTCGTAGCCGACGAGGCGGGGAGGTCTTCCGCGGTATTCAGCTTCAGCGGTCCTTTGGAGTCTCCTTTCAACGTTCTGTATCCCGCCACTGAGACCGGGACCGTCGTCCTCCCGTCGTCGCAGCAGTACATCGAAGGAAGCTGCGATCCTGCCGCCCTCCCGATGTACGGCTCTGGTTGGGATCCCTCGGAGCTTCGTCTTTCCCATTTTTCTTCTGTACTTGAAGTGAAGCTGACAGGCTCAGGCAAGTCGGTAAGCCGCATCATGGTGCTCTCCTCCGACGGGAAGCCGCTCTCCGGCTCCCTTGCCCCCGGGACCGGTCCGGACGGTCTTTTCGATGGGAGCTTTACCACCATCGGCGCATCATCCGTAGTCACGCTTGAGTCCCCTCAGGGCGGCATCGCCCTCGGCTCTTCGCCGAAATCTTTCTACATCGCGGTCCCTTCCGGCGAATATCCCGGCGGATTCCAGTTTGTCGTCCAGTCAGTGGGCGGAGGAGCGATGAGGCTCGAATACATTCCACAGGAGGGCCGCCTGGATGCGGCGCGCCTGGTCCGTTTCCCTGCAAGGCAGTTTGCCGAGGACTCAGGATTCGCCATAGTTTCGACCGAAGAAGACCTGGGCCGCGAATGGACCCCGTTCTCCCTCTCCACCGTGCTTGACGGAGGAGGACACACGATCAAGGGTCTCCCCGGCCCCATGTTCACGACAGTAAGCGGGACACTGCGCAACCTTACTCTCGACGGCGACTTCAGCCTCGATTCCGGGACTACCTCCGGTTTTCTCGCCTCTCAGATTACGGGCACTGTCGAGAACGTTACCCTTAACGGTAAGTACTCCTATTCTCCATCCGGAGAAATATCTTCCACGACCTATTTCGGCGGTCTTGCCGGCCGCCTGACCGGCGGAGGCACAGCCAGAAACTGCCGTGTCGGCGCTGAAATACTTGTCCCATCGTCGGTTATCGTGTCGGCCGACGCCCACTTCGGCGGCCTTTTCGGCCAGGTGAGTTCTTCAACCGTCGAAGGGTGCTTTTTTGAAGGAAAGATGGAAGTGGCCTCGCGTTCCCCGGGGACCTACGTTTCCAAGGGTCTCAATTTCGGCGGCATTGCCGGCAGTCTTTCCGGCAGCCGGTCTTCCGCCAACATCCAGCGGGGTGTCGTATTATTCACCGGATCCTGGCTCAATACCCTCCGCTATGGCGGCGTCTGCGGTTATTTGTCGGGGAGTTCCGTCTGCGAAAACGACCGTAACGACGGCATGGTGACCGCGGCGCCGCTCAACACGGACACCGACAAAGCCCGCTATGGCGGCGTCGGCGGCGTCTATGGCATTATCGACAATGTGAACATATCTGTCCGCGGAGCCGCCCTCGGCCCGGACGGTGTCGTCTCTTACCTCCCCGACTCGTCACCTTCCTATTCCTTCTGCATAGGCGGGGTCATACAAAGTATATATAAGGATGCGGCGGACATCTCCGGCCTTTCCTGCAGCGGCAGGGTGGTCGTTGACGGCAGCGAGATTTCTACGACCTCGTCCCGCCGCGGCGTCTTCGCCGGCGGCATCTTCGGTTCTTCCGTCTCCACCCACATGCACGACTGCACGTTCGACGGCGAGATAGATTTCGTCCCGATTTCCACGGTGCGGAACGCTGTCGGCGGCATCATCGGTCAGCTCGGAGACAACGACCCTTCGGCGTCCTCTTCCGGCGCCCTGGTTTCCTGCACCACGACATCCCGGTCAAAGATTCAGCTCGGCCGCAAATATCCCGACAAGCCTGTCATGGCAGGCGGCATCGCGGGCCTCAGCCGAAGTTGTGACGGAAGCGTCTCCTCCTGCGGGTTCTATGGCACGATTACTTCTACCGGAGTCTTTTCGGCTTCTTCTGAAAGGGAGTACTTCGGCGGTATTGTCGGCCAGGCCTTCTCTTCCTCCACCCACTCAATGCGCATTTCCGCCTGCACTTCCGACGGTTCAATCTCCATCCTTCAGGCCGGAGGGTCGGAAAAGATATGTACGGGAGGGATCATTGCCGGCGCATCGCTCTCCTCTCTTAATATCGAAAATTGCAACGCAGGCACTTCCGTC
>CADAXR010000065.1:0-11491 GCA_902791945.1 uncultured Bacteroidia bacterium | reverse complement strand
CAGGCCGGAGGGTCGGAAAAGATATGTACGGGAGGGATCATTGCCGGCGCATCGCTCTCCTCTCTTAATATCGAAAATTGCAACGCAGGCACTTCCGTCAGGGTGGAAGGCAATGTACTGTATCTTCGCGCAGGCGGAGTGGCCGGCCTCCTTGCCGGGCACGGCGGAGGGCTGAGCGCCGCGATTTCGGACAGCCATTTTACCGGCAGCATCCTTCTCGAGGAGAACAGGAAACTTTCGGACGCTCCCGTCACCGGCGGCATCCTGGCCTATGCCGGAGCCTCATCTTCGTCCGAGACGGTCACTTTCAATATCTCCGGGTGTACATCTTCCGGCAGCATCCGCCGAAAGGTTTCCGGCATCGCCGATGTCGTCCCGAGCAACCGTTCGACCGTCAGCATCGCCGGCGGCATCCTCGGCTCCGCCGGGTTCCGCCAGATATGGGAGACCGAAGATGTCTCAGGAGGAGAAAAGACTTGCAGGATCAGTGTCGAGGTCATATCCGAAGGATTTGTCCAGGGAGATATAGAAAACTGCTCCCATAGCGGCCTGATCTACTTCAACCCTGCCGCCGGAGACGAAGATCCGCTCGGCGGCTCAGGCACCAGGATAGAAGTCAGCCCCAATTTCTCGATCGGGGGAGGCATAGCGGGCGTTGCGGCCCCTTCCGGCGGCAGCCTGCGCATTTCCGGCTGCAGCAACTCGGGAAGCCTGTTCTCGACTTCAGGGACGCTAGGCGGGGTCGTCGGGTGGATCGCCACCCACACCCGCGTAGTCCGTTCGGAGAGCAGCGGCCTTGTCTATGAAAGAGACTGCAACATCCCCGTTGCCGCAGGCTCCGGCACCGGATATGTCACCTCCGGCGGCATCGCAGGCGGCGTAGCCTCCGATGCCGAGGGCTGCCTTGTCGAGTACTGCTGGAACAGCGGCGACGTGGCCGGCTCAAGCCTTGCCGCGATGCCTCTCCCCTGCGCCGGCGGCCTTGTCGGTTCATACGCCGGCGGGAGCGTGTTCCAGCACTGCAAGAACAGCGGCCACGTCCGTAACTACGCCGTAAGCGGGTCGGCGGACCTCGGAGGATATTTCAGCGGAGACAACGCTTCCGGCACTTTCGCTTCGTGCGCCGCCGGCGGTTGGGTCGCCCGCGGAGGGCGCTGGGTCGCCGCAGACGCTTCCTGGGCCTCCGGGGCTTTCGGTGTCAGTGACCCCGGATCATCTCTCCAGAATTGTATAATGTGGGACAACCACTCCAGACTGCCTTGGGAGGACTAGCCGATGAAAAAGATACTTTCAGCAATCTGCCTTCTCCTCTCCATGGTTTCCTGCACTAAAAAACTGCAGGTTCAGCCCGACCCTTCCGTCGATGCGAAAGGCCGCACCAGCGCAGTCGCCTCCGTCGATGACTTCGCCGGGGAGACTTTCGTCTGGCCGGCATCCGCCCGCATCGGAATCTACGACAGCGAGGGGCGCTCCAACTGCCGTTATACCCTCATGAACGAGTTCGCCGGCAAGAGCGGCGAGGTCTCGCTTTACGGTGCGGCCGTGTCCGGTCCGCTCGTAGCATACTATCCCTTTACCGAAAAGGGATATCCATGCATCGCCGACCGCCGCCAGCCGGTACTCGGGGAGCAGAAAGCAGGAACTTCCGCCATGGAGCACCTTACACTGAACACAGTACTCGTAGCCGAAGATGAAGAAGGGGTCTTCCGTTTTTCCTGGAGAAACGGATGTGCCGGACTTTTGCACCTTACTCTTAAGTGCCCTGTAGATGGAGTTGTTGAAAAGGTGGTCCTCCAGTGCCCCGACGCTCCGCTTGCCGGCAACGTGGCTCTCGACCCTGATGCAGAACCCCTCGTGACAGATGGTTCAACGGTGCTTACCCTCACCGGAGTCGGAAAGCCGTGTACACAGGAATCTCCCCTCGAGGTCTGGGCGCAGGTCCCGGCCGGGAGGTACGAGCACCTGGCCGTGACAGTGATCAGCGCATCCGGAGCGGTCCCTGCCGCCGCCGGAGAAGTGCTTGCAGTGACGCCCGGCGGCGTGACGGACGCCACCCTTGAAGGCGCATCGCCGGAGGCAGGCAATGAAGATTTGACGATTATCGACGGGACGTATCTATGAAGATGACAAAAAGGCTCAGCATATTTTTATTCGCCGCCGGGCTCGCAGCCTGCCTTGCAGGGTGCTCCCGCGAGGTTCTTGTGACTCAGGGGAAATCCCTCGGGGTCAAGGAAGTGTATCCCGCGGCCGGCGACTTCTCCGCATTCATAGACACGGATGGAGTCTGGAGCGTTTCGTCCCCTGAGACATGGATTCACGTGCCAGGAGGCCTTTTCAGGGATTCGGGTGCGGTCATCGTAAGCTATGATTCGAATGAGTCGGTGCTTGGAGCGCCAAGGTTCAACCGCCTTGGCCACGTAATAGTAAAGACGTACGACGGAGCTGCCGCTGACACCCTCTCCATCCGCCAGCAGGGGATTGAACCCTATATTTCGCTTGAAGACACTGCCGTCTCCGCATCCGGAGGATCCTGCTATATCCCCCTTTACACCAATCTTACAGGGGCGCAGCGCGGTTCCATAAGCTGCACTTCGGATGCAGGCTGGATAAGCGGGGTCTCGCTCGGCCCCGACTGCAGGGGGCTCGTGATCTCCGTCGCTCCCGGGAGCGGGAGGGAGGGGCGCATCAGCGTCTCGTTCAAGGATGAATGGGGCATAGAGACAGTTGCTTCGTGTAAAATCATTCAGCGGGAGGGCGGACAATGAGAAAATACCTTTTCATACTTTCCGTGCTCATTATTGCCTCCTGCGGCAAGGAAGTCCCCGTGACAAGGGAGCATCCAGTCTCCGCGGAGTTTGAGCAGACCCCTGCCGCCGGCTCGCTTTCTGTCGTGTGGGCCTCCTGTCCGGAAGGAGCCGTCAGCGGTGAAGCGCTCGACGCCGCCCTGAAGGCTTCCGGTGCCGACGTGGCACTGTGTCTTACAGACATCTCATTTGAGGGCGGAGCCGGGGACTGGTTCCACTCCCACTACGCCGGGTGGCCTTTCGGAAACAATCCGCTTGGTGCTGCAGACGGAGAAAAATACCTTTTCGCCGCTGCAAAGGACGGCATAACCCTCGGAAATATGGCCGTCGGCGACCGCAGCATGCTGATAGTCAGCAAGGGCAAATTCTCCATCGCCCTCGGAGCGCTTGCCTCCTCGGATTGCGCCGCCCTTCTGCAGGAGACATGGTTCGCCGGAAAGGACACGGACTGGATCTATGCGCTGTCGCTTCCGGATTCTTCCCCGGCGCTGGAAGACGCGACCTTCACCGACTGCCTCTACGGCCAGTTCGGACCCGTTGCCATGGCCGGCTCCCGCAGCGATTATCTCTACACCTCCGCAGGTATCTGGAGCCTGCTGAGAAATATGTCGATGGAGCCCCTGGAAGGGGGAAAACTCTATGGTTTCACCATCCGGGCTGAGGAGTCAAGACTATGAGAAAACTTCTTTTCATACTCGCAGGGCTCCTCCTCGGAGCGGTCTCCGCACTCGCCCAGGTGACGGTAAAGGGCCAGGTGGTCGGTGAAGACGGTATCCCCATCGAGGGCCTCACCGTGATGGTGCAGGGCACGACAAAGGGCGTCGTGACCGACGGCGAAGGCAAGTACACTATTTCCTGCAAAAACGACGATTCCCTCGTCTTCACAATGATAGGGATGGAGGAGCAGGTCATCCGTGTCGATAACCGCAAATCCATCAACGTAGTGATGAAGACGGCGCAGACAGCCCTCGACGAAGTCGTTGTCGTCGCCTACGGTACGCAGAAAAAGAGCGACCTGACCGGCTCCGTCGCCGTCGTCAACATGGACAAGGTAAAGAGCGACGCGTCGGTGTCGGTGGACCAGATGCTTCAGGGCAGGGTGGCCGGCATGGAAATCACCAGCGCCGGCGGCGAGCCGGGCGAGGGGATGTCCATCCGCGTCAGGGGTTCGCGCTCCATCAATGCATCCAACGACCCGCTTATCGTAGTGGACGGCGTCGTGGACGCCGTGGACAGTTTCTCCGACATCAATCCCGAGGACATCAAGAGCGTGTCCGTGCTCAAGGATGCTTCTTCGACGGCGCTCTACGGCTCCCGCGGTGCCAACGGCGTCATCCTCGTAACGACAAAGGGAGGCGACAGCCAGACCCTCAACATCACTTTCGGAGCCAAGCTCAGCCTCGCCGAGCTGCCCAGGAAGATGGATGTGATGAATGCCGCCGAGTTTGCCCAGTACCGCAACGACTTCAATCTGGACCGTGGCACATTCGGTCTATCTACGGCACAGTCCACCGATGTGGAGGGTTCCAAGGTGTATCCATACGAGAACCCCGCTTCCTTCGGCAAGGGGACTGACTGGCAGGACGTGATGACCCGGAAGGCCGTCAACCAGTCCTACAATCTCGCCATCAACACCGGCGAGTCCCGTTCCCACATCTACTTCTCCCTCGGCTACGACGACACCCAGGGCATCATCATCGGCAACGACATGAAGCGCCTTGTCAGTCGTATCAAGGTGGACAGGCGGCTCTGGCGCTGGCTCAAGATAGGAGCCAACGTGCAGTTCAATTTCAAGCACCGCGACCGTAACAAGATCCAACTCAACGGCACCTCGACCAGCGCCGCCGTCTGCATCTCTCCGCTGCTTGACCCGACTTCCACGTGGAACAAATACGCCGACACCGGCACCAACGGAGGCAGCGTCTATGACAACCCGTACATCGTCGCGACCTCTTCGACCTACTGGGTGAGGGAGTACTACCTCAGCCTGAACCCCTGGCTTGAATGGACCCTCACGAAGAACAACCGCCTCAAAATGCGGAATTCCTTCACCTACAAGTACAACAACTACCAGGACTTCAAGTACGAGCCGACTACCCTTCCTGTGAGCAAGACCCGTCTAACCGGAGCGTACGCGATGCGCTCCGTCG
The DNA here is from genome assembly GCA_902791945.1 of uncultured Bacteroidia bacterium. Taxonomy (GTDB): domain Bacteria; phylum Bacteroidota; class Bacteroidia; order Bacteroidales; family UBA932; genus Cryptobacteroides. The sequence goes on along the minus strand of CADAXR010000065.1, from coordinate 6,537 downwards.
ATGAGCGCAACTCCTACCTGTGGGAGAATACGATCAACTATGACAGGACCTTCAACGGCGGTCATAAGCTCCAGCTCATGGGCGGTTTCACGATGCAGGGACGCTGGATTAATTACACATCCATCTCCGGAAGGGGCTACCTCGACGACAAGGTCACATTCTATAACCTCGAGTCGGTGATGGACAGGAGGAACCTTTCCCCGTCCACCAACAGGAGCCTCATGAAGCGCATGTCCTTCATCGGAAGGGCCAACTACTCGGCCCTGGGCCGTTATTACCTGACCTTCACGGCCCGCGTTGACGGCGCCTCCAATTTTGCGGAAGGCCACAAATGGGCCTTCTTCCCCGCAGGGGCGTTCCGCTGGAACATCAGCAAAGAGCCCTGGCTCGCTGTCGCGAACGCCACATGGCTTACGGACCTTTCGCTCCGCCTGAGCGCCGGTATGACGGGCAACGATGCCGTCTCTACGGGAGTGTCAAGGGCTACGCTTTCCAACAGCGCGTCCGACTGGATGTTCGGCGAGCTGGCCCCGGTGGCGTATTATCCCTCCAGGCTTGACAACCCCAACCTGACCTGGGAGAAAACGACTTCCTACAACGCCGGTATCGATGTTTCCCTCTGGCGCGACAGGGTTTCCATGACACTGGACGCCTACATGTCCTTCACGACTGATCTTCTCATGTCCGTTGCGAACGCCGCCCACACCGGATACACCTCCCGCTGGAAGAATTTCGGCAAGACCCGCAACATGGGTATAGAATTCTCCATTACCTCGCACAATATTACAAGGAAGCATTTCAACTGGGAGACGACCTTCAACATAAGCCACAACAACCAGATCGTCCTCGACATCGGAGACACAGAGTACATCTCGACCGTCCACTACGACGGCCAGATGTACTACGGCTACGTGAAGGGCTATCCCGCCAACGCGCTCTGGGGCTTCCAGTGCGCCGGCGTATGGCACAACGACGAGGAAAGGGAGCGCAACAAGGCGACCCACGCCTTCGTCTCGCGCTACGACAAAAACGGCGTCCGCAAGTATGTGGACGTCAACCACGACGGCGTCCTGGACCGCAACGACTACGTCTATATGGGCTCCGGAGACCCTGTGGTCTATGGCGGTCTCCAGAATTCGTTCAATATCTGGAACGTCCACGTGGACCTTTTCCTCTCCTACTCCATAGGCGGCAAGCTCTACAACATTTCCGAGCGCCAGCTCGGCATGACCACTTACACGACCAACAAATACCGCTACATGCTGGACGGATGGCACCCGGTGCGCAATCCATGGTCGGACATCCCCGCCCCTTATGACGAGGACACCTACGGCAGCGACTGCCTGATCCACGACGCCTCCTTCCTGAGGATCAAGACCCTCAGCGTAGGCTACACCTTCGATCTCAGGAGCAAGGTCAAGTGGATGAAGAGCATAGACATTTCGCTAAACGGCGACAACCTGTGGCTCTTCACCTCCTACAATGGTTACGACCCCGACATCTCGTCTTCCGGCAGGAGGATAGACAACGCGTCGTATCCCAACCCCCGTACTTACACCCTCAGTATCAAAGCGAAGTTCTGATTATGAAAAAGACTGTTTTACATATTCTCTGCGGCGCTTTGCTGACCGTCTGCTCCGTTTCCTGCAGTTACCTCAAGGAGGATATCTACAGCTCGTCTACAAGGGAGACCTACTACCAGACGGCCGTCCAGATAGAGACCGGCCTCAACGGATGCTACATCCCGCTCAGGGATGTCTTCAAGGAAGTCAAGTATTTCTATATCACGGAAGCCCAGACCGACCTTATGCAGATGGGCTCTTCCGGACAGTACGAGGCCTACTGCCAGTATTCCACGATGAATCCGCAGTTCTCCTCCAACCTGTGGACGAACCTCTACAGGGGAGTCTCCCGGTGCAACACGATAATGACCGGCATCGAGGCAGCTCCCATAGAGGAGGCCGCCAAGGCTCCGCTCAGGGCGGAGGCTGTCGTTCTCCGTTCACTGTTCTACTATCTTCTGACCTGCAATTTCGGCGACGTACCGTTCTACGAGGAGGAAGTGACGGATGAGAACAACGACCGTATAGCGCACCTTCCGCGAATGAGCGCGTCGGAGACCAGGCGGACAATCATTGCGGAACTCCGAAAGCAGATAATCGAAGACAAGGCGCTCCCTATGTATCCGACCTATGACCCCGTCAACCCCAGACGTTACCGCGTGGGGGCTGCGGTAGGATGTATGATAGGCGGCAAAATGTGCCTCTGGGAAGGGATGTGGAGCGAGGCCCTGGATTTCTTCTCCCTCCTGGAGGAGATGTACGGACCCCTGGAGAAATACCGCCTGTCGGACGTTGCCTTCCGCAACCGCTACACCGGTGAATCAATCCTTGAGATGGGCCAGACGGTGACAGACTACGGATACAAGGTTTACGGCGAGCTTGCATCCCGCTGCGAGCCGATGCGCGGCAATTTCGATCCCGACCTCGACGACGAAGGCGACGACACTTCCGACGTGACGGAATTCGACACATCGACGGACTATTACGCCGAAGTCGGCATCCCCGAACTCGGCTCCACCTCCAGGACCAATTCCCCTCTCCGTCCCACGAACCACATGTACAGGGACCTGATGCCTTACGACAGCGGAGACAAGAGGCGCCACAGCTGTACGGCGGCCGGGCAGGTCGAGGACGGCGGCGGCTGGATGCAATGCGGCTGGTTCGGTTACAGCTCGACCGACGACCGTTCCGTCGTAAAGCCCCACTGGCTTTATTTCGACGGAATGTCGGCTACGTCCCGTCCCTACCTCGGAGACAAGTTCTGGTGCTTCAACATGCAGTACAAGCAGGACAGCAACAATTTCAAGATTTACCGCTACGCCGGTGCGGTTCTGAATATGGCTGAAGCCCATCTCCGCAGGGGTGACGAGGTGCAGGCTTGCTCCTACCTCAACCAGGTGCGGCGCCGTGCCGGCCTCCCGGAGGTCAGCCCCGCCGATTTCGCCGACGAGGAAGCTTTGCTTAAGATGATTCAGGATGAATGCGCCCGCGAGCTCTTCGGCGAGTACAACCGCAAGCACGACCTTGTCCGCTGGGGAATCTGGTGGGAGACCATACAGGAGTACGGCGGATCTCTCCTCAAGGCAAACGCGAAGCCGTGCCACCGCTACTGTCCCATCCCGCAGGTGCAGATTACCTATTCCGGCGGAGCGCTCGATAACGATGAATACAACCAGTACGGCCTATGAGAAAGTTTCTGATCATACTTTTGTGTGTGCTTCCTCTCCTCGGCTGCTCCAAGAAATGGGAGTGGAGCGTCCCCCTTGCCGTCAACAGCACGGAAGTGGACGTCCCCGGTAACCTGGCCGGCCACCTTTATATTCCCATTTATTCCACCGTAAGATGGAATCTTTCCTTTGAATATGACGAAAGCGGCATCCAGTGGCTGCATCCCGACATTACTTCAGGCAAAGGGTACAATGTTTGCGTACGTATTGAATACGACGCCAATCCTTTTCCGGAGGAGAGGATTGCGTATGCGGTCATAGTGCCGGAGGACACTTCCACCGGCGCAGAGACCATAAGGGTTCGCCTTAAACAACCTGCAACGAAATGAGAAAACCGGTATTATTATACATTCTTGCAGTTCTCGTCCTTGCTTCCTGCACCAGGCAGAAGGCGGAATACGTGCGGATGATTTCGCTCGGGGCTTCGGAGAAAGTCCTCGAATGTCCGGTGGAATACAGCGAATGCGAGTTCCATGTCTATGCCGACGAGTACCTCAATTCTAAGGACTGCTCTCCGATCGGCTATGAGGCGGAGATACTTGATGACGCCTCCTGGATCTCATTCGGCGACAACGGGACCCGTTTCATAAACAAAAAGGGCAGCGGAGCCCTCCGTCTCCGCCTTGACGCCAACTCCGGGCTGCGCCGCAGCGCCCGGGTCGTCCTCCGCGCGGAAGGCCGCACAGACACCCTGTCCGTCAGGCAGGAAGGCGTTTACCATGAATATATACGCCTGAAGGGCGAATACGATGCCGTCCCTGCAGAGGGCGGTACCTATGAGGCTCTCGTCGAGACCAATGTCCTGCCGGCCTTCCTGAAGGTTTCGGGCTCCGCCGGCATAGACGACTGCGCTCTGGCCCATAATGTCGTGACCTTCGTCGTCGGGCCCAGTCCGTCCCGCGACAGGCGGGCCCTTACCGTCACCGTTTCGACGGTTGACGGCTGGGGAGAGACTGTCAGCGGAAGTGTAACCCTTCAACAGGAACCCGGAAGATGAAAAAGGCATTCCTCATAATCATGACATTTTTTGCGGTCTGCACTATTTCCCCGGCGCAGACCCGCCTCAAAGTCATGTCCTACAACATCCGTTTCGGCTCCGCGACGGAGAAGAAGCCGGAGTTCGAGTGGAAAATACGTCAGGCGGCGACGCCGGCGCTCATCGAGGATTACGCCCCGGACATCATAGGTGTCAATGAGCCAGAGTGGGATCAGCACGAGTTCATCCTCCGTTCATGCCGGGATTATGCGGGATACGACATCCCGCGGGATCCCTCCAGTAAGGAGAAGGAGTCGGAACCTATCTACTGGAACCGAAAGAAGATCAAGCCGCTCAAACTCGGGGTGTTCTGGCTGAGCAAGACTCCGGAAGTCCCGTCCAAGAGCTGGGGGGCGCGCCACTACGATCTGGCAACCTGGGGCATATTCAAGTTCAAGGAGACGGGTGAAAAGTTCTTCTTTATGAACATCCACCTCGACAGCCAGAGCGCCGAGGCACGGCGCGAGGGGCTCAAGCTGGCCCACGAGCGCTGCACTTCCCTCAATCCGGAGGGGCTTCCCGTCATCCTTTCCGGTGACTTCAATATGCGGCAGAACTGTGACGAAATAATCGAATTCGACTCATTGATGCCGAACGCCCGTCTCACGGCGGAGAACATTATCTCTGACCTTCCTACCTTCCACGGCTTCGGCCGTTTCGTCGGTGATTACCTCTATGATGCTGAGAACAAGAGCAAGAACAGGGTGACTCTCGACTATATCTACTGGAGGGGCTTCTCCCGCTGCATAAGTTACGAGACCATCACGAAAAGTTACGAGAACGTTCCTTTCCTTTCCGACCACTACCCCATCATCGCCGAACTGGAGTTGTGAAAGGCGGTGATTATGATGGGTATATGTTTTTCATTGTTTTTAAACAATAAAAGTCTGATTTTCTTAAAATTTATTGTTTATAGACAATAAAATTTATTACCTTTGTACCAGACCAAGGATAAGTATTATGGAAGTACTTACAAGACAGCATTATGCTGATACCGTTGACTCCTGGCTGGGCAAGGGGAACATAATTGCGCTGGTCGGTTCCCGTCGTGTTGGTAAAAGTTATGTCCTGAAAGACTTCATCCAGCGTCATAAGGATGATGAAAACATCAATATTATTTTCATTGATAAGGAGAAAAAGGCCTTCAACGGGATCCGGACAAAAGATGATCTGAACGACTGGATAGAAGAGCGGTTCGTTAAAGATTCGCACAACTGCATCCTCATCGATGAAGTCCAGGAAATCAAGGAGTTCGAAGACAGTGTCTGCAACTGGTATACGGAAGAGAATACAGATGTCATCCTTACAGGCAGCAATTCGGATATGCTCTCCGGAGAACTGGCAACCCGTTTGTCGGGCCGTTATGTGGAAGTCCGTATCCATCCGCTCACTTATGCGGAATTTCTTCAGTTCCATCAGCTTCCTGACAGTGATGAGAGCCTGGCGGCCTATATGAATTATGGCGGACTTCCCGGTTTGCGCAGGATTGGTCTTGAAAACGACGAGCAGGTGTGGGCGTACCTTGCCAGTGTATTCAACACAATTATTCTAAAGGACATAATCGAACGTCACGACATCCGTAACGTCCCTTTCCTGAACAATCTCATTGATTTCTATGCTGACACCACGGGGAAACTGACCTCTGCCAACAGCATAGCCAAGTATATGAAATCACAGCAGGAGGATGTCTCCTCCAACCTGGTTCTCCTTTATCGCGGCTACTATACCGAGGCTTTCCTGCTCGATATCGTGCAGCGTTACGATATTCATGGCAAGAAGATCTTCGAATCCAATGAGAAGATTTATTGGGATGATATCGGTCTCCGTAACCTCAGGACTTCGGGCTCGCTGGATTCGTGCATTGAGAAAATTATCGAGAACATCGTGTACAAGCATCTTCGCTTCCTTGGCTATGAAGTGAATGTGGGGGTCCTCAATTCCGGAGAAGTGGACTTCGTGTGCAGGAAACCCGGGGAGATCATATATGTCCAGGTGAGCTATATCATCGGAAGTGAAGATACACGCCGGCGTGAATTCGGACCGTTGGAAAAGATTCGCGACAATTATCCGAAATATGTCATCAGCGCTACACCGCTTTTGACCCGGAGAAATGAAAACGGGATAACACATCTGTCACTAAGAAAATTTTTGATGGAAGGGATATAACGATGGACAGGAGAAGTTTCCTTAAAATATCGACGATGGGGCTGGC
>CADAXR010000064.1 GCA_902791945.1 uncultured Bacteroidia bacterium | reverse complement strand
TTCAACAGCGACGACGGAAGAGATGTCGTCGTTGTGGATGGGAAACTGGTTGCACCAGGACTGAAGAGTGTCGGAATAGTACCTGTAGAGCACGAACTCGGGGAGCAGGCCGTCCGGCGCCATCCAGGCCCGGCCGTCCTGCCGCGCGACCTGGTGCATGCAGCTGTCAAGTTTCTCAAGCCTGTGGCTGAGAATCCTGCCGGCGCGGGCGGCCGCCTTCTCGGTGTTCGCCGGTCCCCTGCTCACGAAGACCGACAGCACCGTAAGCACCACCGACAGCGCCATGACGGCGATGCCGGAGACCTTCTTTATGAGGGGGCCGTTATTCATTGTGGTACGGGTGCCCGTTCAGGATGGTGAACGCGCGATAAATCTGCTCGAGGAAAATCACCCTGACCATCTGGTGTGAAAAAGTCATCGGCGAAAGGGAGATCATCCCGTCCGCCCTGGAGCGGACCTCGTCGGAAAATCCGTAGGCCCCGCCGACTACAAAGACGAGGGCGCCGGAAGAACGAGCCATTTTCCCTTCGATGAAAGAGGCGAACTCGACAGAACGGAAAGAGCGTCCCTTCTCGTCGAGAAGGATGACCTGGTCCGAAGGCTTAAGGGACTTCAGGATCATCTCGCCTTCACGGGATTTGACTTCAGCGGGGGTAAGGGCGGAGACTCCTTTCAGATGAGGAAGCTCCTTCACGGCGAAAGGCACATAGTGCTTAAGGCGTGAAATATAGACTTCCATGCCTTCGGAGACCCAGGGGACGTCGGTCTTTCCGACCGTGAGGAGAGTAACGTTCATTACGGATACAAATATAATCCGATGGCTCGGATTTTGCAAGAAATGCGCCTGCGCTCCCTTCCCCACAGGAAGAAACGACAAAAAAATTACAATGAAAAGCAAAGCAGCAATAATAATCGCCATCGCGGCAGTCCTCGCCGCGGCGGGGCCGTCGAAAGCCCAGGAAAGCGGATACGACGTCTTCGTTCCTATCTCAAAATACATAGCGCAGGGGGATGCGACCAAGCTCTCCGCCTGGTTCGCGGACAACCTGGAGATCACCGTGATCTCTTCCTCCAACGATTCCTCGAAGAACCAGGCCCGCCAGATTCTCAAGTCATTCTTCGAGACCTACTCCCCGCGTTCTTTCGACATCACCCACAAAGCTTCCAGCGGAAACACCAAGTACGCCCTCGGAAGCCTCAACGCCGGAGGAGAAGTGTTCCTGGTGACCATCTTCGTGGGCATCAAAAACGGCACCTACCAGATTCAGCAATTAAAAATTGAAAGACAGAACCTCTGATGCCCAGCCTTTGGCACGGCACTTGCAAATAGAGGTTTCGGTTAGTTAAGGTTAATAATGGGTACAGAAAAGCCGCTGACGACGAGAGTCGCAGCGGCTTTTCCTTTGTTATCAGGTCTCCCTTAGACCCTCTGGCCGTAGGTACGGTCCGTCGTGTTGACGGTGATGACGTCTCCGGTGTTGATGAAAAGGGGAACCATGATCTTGGCACCGGTCTCGAGCTCGACCTCTTTGAGGGCGCTGGTCGAAGCGGTGTTGCCCTTGACGGCGGGCTCGCTGTAGGTGACCTCGAGGGTCACGTAGGTCGGGAGCTCGCAGGTGAGGCACCTCTCCTCAGGCTCGGTCACGAACATCATTTCGACGTGCTGGCCGGGCTTCATGAGGTCGGAGTTTTCGACCACGTCGTGGGGCAGGTGAATCTGCTCGTAGGTCTCCTCGTGCATGAAGTTGAATCCGTCCTCGTCTCCGTAAAGGAACTGGTAGGGACGGCGCTCGACGGTGATGGTATCAATCTTGACGCCGGCGGTGAAGGTGTTCTCCAGGATGCGGCCGTTCTCAAGATTGCGGAGCTTTGCTTTAACGAAAGCGGGACCTTTGCCCGGCTTGACGTGCTGGAACCATACGATCGAGCACGGCTTGCCGTTGAAATTAAGATAAAGTCCGTTTTTGAAGTCAGCTGTTGTTGCCATAAAACTTATTGGTTTTTGTTGGTGGAAGATGGCGGATTCGAACCGTCGACCCCCTGCTTGTAAGGCAGGTGCTCTGAACCGACTGAGCTAATCTTCCGATCTGTAGCACGCGTGCTACAGATCGGAAGATGGTTTTTTACCCCATTCCCTAAATCCCTTTCCCCGAGGAAAGGGACTTACTGTCGCACTTCGTGCTTTTAAAACAATGGACTGCAAAGGTAGTGAATTTTTTTTGTTCACAAAAACTTTGCAGTCCGGGAGTTAAACTTATTCAGCGGCGATCGCGGCCTGGGCGGAAGCGAGGCGGGCGATGGGGACGCGGAACGGCGAGCAGGAGACGTAGTCGATGCCGATCGAGTTGAAGAACTTGATGGATGCGGGGTCTCCGCCGTGCTCACCGCAGATACCGCAGGTGAGGCCCTTGCGGGTGCGGCGGCCGCCTTCTACGCCAAGTTTGACGAGCTGGCCGACAGCCTTGGTGTCGATCGTCTGGAACGGGTCGGCGTCGAGGATCTTGTTGCCGAGGTAGTCGCCCATGAAGGTGCCGATGTCGTCGCGGCTGAAGCCGAAGGTCATCTGGGTAAGGTCGTTGGTACCGAAGGAGAAGAACTCGGCGGCACGGGCCATACGGTCGGCGGTCAGGGCGGCGCGAGGGATTTCGATCATGGTACCGAACTGGTAGTGGATGAACTCGCGGGTCGTGCCCTCGACCTCTGCCTTGATCTTCTCGCAGATGGACTTCTGGAAGCTGAGCTCACGGGCGGAAATCGTGACGGGGATCATGATCTCCGGGTGAGGGTGAAGGCCCTCTTTCTGGAGCTCGGCGGTCGCGGTGAAGATGGCGCGGTACTGGGTCTCGGCGATGAGCGGGAAGCTCACGTGGAGACGGACGCCGCGGTGACCCATCATCGGGTTGACCTCGTGGAGGGACTCGCCCCTCTTCTCGATCTCGCTGACGGAGACACCGAGATCCTTCGCGATCTCCTGCTTCTTGTCCTCGCTCTTCGGGACGAACTCGTGGAGCGGCGGGTCGAGGAGACGGAAGACGACCGGCTTGCCGTCCATCACGCGGAGAGTCTCCTTGACGGCGGCCTTCATGTAAGGCTCGAGCTCGGCGAGAGCGGCCTTGCGCTCCTCGTCGGTGTCGCAGAGGATCATCTTGCGGAGCTTGGAAAGAGGAGTCTCGGAGTTCTTGCCGTAGAACATGTGCTCGATACGGAAGAGGCCGATGCCCTCGGCACCGAACTTGAGGGCGCGGGCGGCATCCTCGGGGGTGTCGGCGTTGGTGCGGACGCCAAGCTTGCGGTATTTGTCGCAAAGGGACATGAACTTGGTGAAGAGAGGGTTCTCGGAAGCGTCCATCATGTCGATGGCGCTGTCATAGACGAGACCCTTGGCGCCGTTGAGGCTGATGACGTCGCCTTCCTTGAAGACTTTGTCGCAGCCGGCGAAGCGGACGGTACCCTCCTTGAAGTTGATCTTGAGGGAGTCGCAGCCGACGATGCAGCACTTGCCCCAGCCGCGGGCTACAAGCGCCGCGTGGGAGGTCATGCCGCCGCGCTCGGTCAGGATACCGACCGAAGCGTGCATACCGTCGATGTCCTCGGGAGAGGTCTCTTCACGGACAAGGATGCAGGGCTTGCCGGCATTGCGGCAGGCGATTGCACCTTCGCTGGTGAGGACGATCTGGCCGACGGCGCCGCCCGGGGAAGCGGGAAGGCCCTGGGCCACGGCCGAAGCTTTCTTTTCGGAAGCCGGGTCGAGGATCGGGTGAAGAACCTCGTCGAGCTGGGCGGGAGAGACGCGGCAGATCGCGGTCTTCTCGTCGATCATGCCCTCGTCGAGCATGTCGCATGCCATCTGGAGGGCGGCGAGGCCGGTACGCTTGCCGATACGGCACTGGAGCATCCAGAGGTGACCCTCCTGGATGGTGAACTCGATGTCCTGCATGTCGTGGAAGTGGTCCTCAAGGCGACGGCGGATGTCGTCGAGCTCCTTGTAGACCTCGGGCATTGCGGTCTCGAGGGAAGCGAGGTTCTTGTTCTTCTCGCTCTTGGTGGCCTCGTTGAGGGGGTTCGGGGTACGGATACCGGCGACCACGTCCTCGCCCTGGGCGTTGATGAGCCACTCGCCGTAGAACTTGTTGTCGCCGTTGGCCGGATTACGGGAGAAGGCGACGCCGGTTGCGGAGGTCTCGCCCATGTTTCCGAAGACCATGGACTGGACGTTGACGGCCGTGCCCCAGTCGTCCGGAATGTGCTCGATCTGACGGTAGCGGATGGCCCTCTTGCCGTTCCAGGACTTGAAGACGCCGCCGATGGAGCCCCAGAGCTGGGCTTCGGCGCTGTCCGGGAACTCGACTCCGAGAACTTTCTTGATGCGGACCTTGAAGGCCTCCGCGAGGTCGCGGAGCTCTTCGGCGGTCAGTTCGGTGTCGCTCTTGTAACCTTTCTTATCCTTGACATCCTGCATCATGCGGTCAAGCTGCTGGCGGATGCCCTGGCCGTCCTCGGGCTCGATGCCCTCGGCCTTCTCCATGACGACGTCGGAGTACATCATGATGAGACGGCGGTAGGCGTCATAGACGAAGCGGGGGTTTCCGGTCTTCTCGATCATGCCGGGGATGGTCGCCGAGCAGAGACCGATGTTGAGGATGGTGTCCATCATGCCGGGCATGGAGGAACGCGCACCGGAGCGGCAGCTCACAAGGAGAGGATCCTTGCTGTCGCCGAATTTCTTGCCCATGATGGCCTCCGTGGCCTTGAGGGCCGCGGCGACGTCGTCCTTGAGCTGCTGGGTGTAACCGCCGCCAAGGGCGTAGTACTCGGTGCAGCACTCGGTCGTGATGGTGAAACCGGCGGGAACGGGCATCCCGAGAAGGCTCATCTCCGCAAGGTTAGCGCCCTTGCCGCCGAGAAGTTCCCTCATTTTACCATTGCCTTCAGCGGTCTTGCCGCCGAAACGATAGACTCTTTTCTTGTTTTCCATATATTTTAAGAATTAAATATTTCCGTACAGTACCTCAAAAAAGGCGTGCGAAGTTAACAATTTTTCCGCAGATTTTCAAATCTGTAGCTATTCCCAGCCGTCGAATACTTCAGGGCCGTAGACATTGTCCTCCTCCGGGGAGTGAAGAGGAGCCCAAATCTGGGCGAAAAACGGATTCCTGCGGGCCTCGGCGTCATTTTGCCAAGGGCGCGCATCCTTTTCCCATGAATACGGATACGGGAAGCACTCCGGGCACCAGTGGCCGCCGAGGAGGACCTGGCGGGGCGAAGCCTCGAAAACGTGTCCTTCGGCGCATTCCCACCTGAGAGGCGTATCCCAGTCGCCACGGACCATCGACTCAGAGACACACTTCCCTCCCCTGAAGGCGGCGGCTTCGCGCATATCCTCCAGCGTAAATTCTTCTATCGGCTTGCTCTCGTCATAGCCGTGGCTCAGAATCACCGGCTCTTCGGAAGGGTGAGAAAGATCGAGTTCCTTCCACTCCGGGATGGCTTTATACGCCTCAAGCGTGCCGTAATATGCCGCAATCCTTTTCCTGTCGCCGCGGCGTATCCAGGTCTGCGTGCCGTGGACCGGGTATCCGGCCATCAGCCTCATCGCAAGGAAGACGACGTGGGGGAAAAGCCGGGCCGCCCTGGTCATGCGGGAGAGTTTAAGTGCGAACGGAAGTTGCGGGCTTCGGCTCATCCTCGCAAAGTACTCCTTCACCGGAAGATTTTCACGGAAGTGGAGAATCTCCTCCAGCCGGTCGCCGTCGAGATACCACATCCCGTGGAAATTTCTCGTCGTGAACCACCTGGCCCGGAAAATCTTTTCCGGCGGAGGGCACCCGATGGCATCGAGAAGCAGACACTCGAACTCATAGTTGCTCAGCCGGTATTCCGCCCCGCTGCCTATGTTGTAGAAACGGTTCCAGAAGTCCTCCGGGACGTCCGGACGGCAGACCCTCTCGAGAAGGCGTCCGCTGTCTTCCACCGTCGCCCACTCCAGCACTCCGCGGATGGGGACGTGGAACATTATCGGGTCGTAATTCTTCAGTATCGAAGGATATAGAATCCCGCTCTGGCGGAGGCTCACCCATTTTTTGATACGGCTGTCGGTGAGGATACGCTCCGCGATTACTTTGGTAATCCCGTAATGGTCGTAGGCAGAGACGCATATAGGATCGCCGGTCCGCCCCCAGTGGAGGGGCTCCCGGCGGTCTCCCATCTGAGCCACGGAGCCGATATAGACGACCCTAGGCTGGCGGTCTCCCTGGGCGAGGACGGCGTCACGGATGTTCCGCGCCGCGCCGATATTTGTCTCCCATGTGGTCCGGGGCTTATAGTCTGCCTTAGGGCTTACCATACCGCCTACATGGAGAACTATATCGCTGCCTTCGACGCCCTTCAGGACGTCGGCGTAACAGCGAAGGTCGCCTCGGATGATATCGACCTTGTCCCTGAAGGGCCTGAGGCGGCGGTCCTCCGCCCGCCCCGGAAGGGCGAGCACCCTGATGCGATATCCGTATTCCGCGCTGTGGGAGAGAAGTTCTTTCAGCCCCGCCTGCCCCATCGTCCCGGTCGCGCCGGTCAGAAAAATCGTTTTCACTTCGGGGGAGACGGATTACAGAAGGGTTGCGGCGAGGTCGGAGAGCTCACTCCGTTCGCCCTTGCGGAGGAACACGTGCTGGAAGAGCCGCTGGCCGTACATCTTCTCGCCGAGGTGGCTGAGGCCGTTGGACCACTGGTCGAGGTAGGGCTGGTCTATCTGAAAGATATCGCCGGTAAATACCATTTTGGTCCCCTCGCCGGCACGGGTGATTATCGTCTTCACCTCGTGGGGTGTCAGGTTCTGCGCCTCATCGACTATCATGAACACCCTGCCGAGCGAACGGCCGCGGATGTAGGCGAGCGGAGATATAAGGAGCTTCTCGCTGCGGAGCATCTCGTCGATCTTCAGCGCCTGCTTGCTTCCGGGGCGGAAGCAGCGGCGGATGACGTCGAGATTGTCCATAAGCGGCTGAATGTAAGGGGACATCTTGCTCTTCTGGTCGCCCGGAAGGAAGCCGATGTCCTGGCCGCCAAGGACGACGGTCGGCCTGGTAAGGATGATCTGGTCGAAGTCCTTTTCCTGCTCGAGGGCGGCAGCAAGGGCGATAAGGGTCTTGCCCGTCCCGGCGCCTCCGGTGAGGGAAACGAGCGGAATCCTGTGGTTCAGACAGGCGTCGATGGCGAATTTCTGCTCCTCGTTGCGGGGCTTGATGCCGTAGGCCTCCCTCGTGCGCACTATGCCGATGACCTTCCTCGAAGCGTCATAGCGGGCACAGACGGTCTCGCCGCCGTTTTTCAGGCGGAAAAGGGTGTTGGGCCGGGGCTCCGCCTCCGTCACTTTATCCCACGGGACGGAATTGTCCGGCCCATAGACCATGGTCTGCAGGACCTCGCCGGGGACATCGTCGAGGGTCACTACCTCCTTCTGGCTGTCGATGATGACATTGTCCTCTACCTTGTCTGTGAGGTAGTCCTGGGCGGGCATCCCGGCGGCTTTCGCCTTGAGACGCAGGTTAATGTCCATCGAAACGAGAGCCGTGAAGCGGTCGGGATTCGTGTCGCGAATCCACATCGCAGTCGAGAGGATGCGGTGATCCTGGATGTCATCGGCGAACATGTCCCGGAGCTCCTCCGGGAAGGGATGATTGGGAACAATACGGATTGTCCCGAGCCCCTCACCGAGGGAGATGCCTTCCGGACCGAATTCCCTCCTGTCCGTCAGCGCGTTGATCTCGCGCATGAATCCTCTGGCGTTGTAGGCCAGGGTGTCGTTGCCTTTTTTGAACTTGTCGAGTTCCTCGACCACGGCTATCGGAATCACGAGGTCGTTGTCCTTGAAATGGTGGATCGCCTGGTGGTCGTGGAGGATGACGTTGGTGTCAAGCACGAAGATCTTCGGTCTGCCCGAAGATCCGCTTTTCTTGTAGTAGTTTTTTGCCATATATGTGGTTAGTCTTCGCCTTCCAGGGCCCTGTGGTCCAGGATTGAACCGAGGATGCCCGCAAGGGGCTGGACGGATTCCGTACGTACGGACACGCCGTCAATTCCGGGAGCTACGTGTCCCAGGGGGAAATACGCGACGTCCTGGAGAATGAACTCGGCGTCGATGTAGTCGAAGTCGGAATCCCGGAAAGTCAGGATGACGCCGGGGACCTCGGAGAAGAGCACCCTCACCGGGAACTCGTCGTAGGACCTCATAATGCCGCTGATGTCGGCCTCGATGCCATATCCTTCGGGGAGAAAATCCACGAGAGCCTTGATGAGCCCGCCTTCAAGGACCGTCGCTCCGCTCCGGACTATGCCGTCCTCGACCAGCTCGCGGACGAGTTCGTAGCAGTCGGCGAAATAGCCGGCGTCGGAGATGTCCGGCGCGACGCAGGAGCGGGCTTCCACGGCTTCCGAGAGCATAGATCCGCCGAGGCGGAATTCGCAGGTGTCGAACGGGACGTAGATGACCCAGTCGGAAGGCTCCGCAGGCGCTGCGGAAGGACACTTCCTGTCCTCCGGGGCACCAAGGGCCTTCGCCGAGAAGCGGCATCCGTCGCCGGACGGGTCGTACTCGTGGCCCGAGACGGGAAGCCCGAGGGCGTCGATGTACTCCGCGGCGGCCTCCACGCTCCTGTAGAGAGCAGCCATATTGCCGACCGGAGCCTCATCCCAGCACCACTTGAGGAACAGCGACAGGTCCTCGAGCCCGAAATGGCCGGCGCTCCAGATCCTGTCGATGAGAGCCGCGGCAATGCGCCCTTTCGTCAGGGAGTCCGTAAACTGAACGGGCATCGGCCGCATCGGCGGAAGCGGCGCGAGCGCCTTCAGGTACTCGCCGATACGCCCTGCGGAGAACTTGTACGCACTGGGGGCGAGGTCCGTACTTTCATCGATGATCTCGTCCTCCCCGGCGCCGGACGCCCTGAGCCCTTCCAGCGGAAGGAGCATCTCTTCCGGGGTCGGTCCCTGAAGGAGTCCGTCGATAATGAAACGGGAGGAAAATGCTGAAGTTTTTTTCTCCATACTCTTGAAAAACCTTGTAAATTTAGGTAAATTTGTGGACTTAAGCAAACTATTCAAAGTTGAAGACGGACCCGGATACATACAAATCCCTTCTTGAGGAAATCTTCGTAAGATTCCCTTCGGTGCAGTCATCCTCCTTCGACAAGGCCTACAAGCCGGGGCTCGAAGGCATGGAACGGTTCGCGGAGGCCCTGGGACACCCCGAGCGGAAGTGGAAGGCGGTCCACGTCGCCGGGACCAACGGCAAAGGCGCAGTAGCCTCGATGATCGCCTCCGTCCTCTCCTCCTGCGGATACAGGACGGGGCTCTACACTTCCCCTCACCTTGTCGACTTCAGGGAAAGGGCCAGGATTGTCGGAGAAGGCATGGTGCCGAAGGAATACGTAATGGATTTTCTGACTAGGTGGAAGCCCTGGTTCATCGAGCACGGGCGCTCCTTCTTCGAGATAACGACAGGACTGGCCTTCAGCTGGTTCGCCGACAGCGGTGCGGATGTCGCCGTCATCGAGGCCGGCCTCGGCGGCCGCCTCGACTCGACCAACATCATAACCCCGAAGCTCTCCGTCGTGACATCCATCGGCCTCGACCACTGCCAGTACCTCGGGGACACCAAGGCGAAGATAGCCTCCGAGAAGGCCGGCATCTTCAAGGCCGGAGTGCCCGCCCTTGTCGGCGAATCGGACCCGGAGACCTCCCCCGTCTTCGAGGATAAGGCCCGGGACTTCTGTCCGATCTCTTTTGCAGACAGGATCGAGCCGTCCCTTTGGCCCCGCAGCGGGGAGATTCTCCGCGAGGCCGACCTCCGCGGCCCCTGCGTCGGGAGCAATCTACGGACCGCCCTCGCGGCAGTGGACATTCTCCGGGAGTCAGGCTTCGACCGTCTCTCCGACGGGGAGGCCGCCGTGGATGCCCTGAAGCACACCGCCAGAAGGACCTCTTTCCGCGGCCGCTGGGAGAAGCTGAACGACAACCCCCTCATAATCGCCGACATCGGCCACAACCCCGCAGCCCTCGCCTTCAGTTTCAGGAGGCTCCGTCTTATGTGTGAACGCGAAGAGTGCAGCGGCCTCATCATCGTTTACGGCGTCATGGCCGACAAGGACCTCGATTCTATCCTTCCGCTTATGCCGGAGGATGCACACTATATATTTACAACGCCTTCCACTCCGAGAGCCCTTCCGGCAGAAGACATCCTCTCCCGCTGGAAAGCCTTCCGCGCCTCGAAAGGCCTCGGCACGGAGGGGGCCTGCACAGCGGACTCCGTCCGTGACGCCGTCCTCTCCGCAGTACAGTTCGCCCGCGAAATTGGCGGCGGCAGCGAAAAGCCCGCCTGCGTTTTCATCGGTGGCAGCGCTTTTGCAGTGGCTGAAGCCTTACCCCTGTTTGACACTCCTTCAGAAATCAAAAGTTTTTCACAACCGGTATGAAAATCTCAATAATCCTCGCTACGACAGCGGCCGCAATCCTGACGGGAGCGGCGGCAGTGGCGCTTAATGCATTCCAACCCATGACCGACAACGACCCTACGGGCGCCTCCGCCCACGCCCTCACAAGCCTCTGGGAGGAGTTTTCCAAAGAGCAGAAGGCCGACAAGCCTAAAAGCGCGGCCGAGGTACTGAAAAAAATCAAGGAAGAAGCCTCAGCAAAAAGGCTTCACTCCGATTTCTATGACGCCTCGGTCAAGTACGCCGAAGTGCTCGCCTCGGTCAACTGGAAGGAGCGCGACGCCCTGAACGAAGGCGCCAGGAAGGAAATCCTGGCCTACGACGAGCCCATCGTGACCTTCACCTGGAAGGTTGACAGGAGCTACAGTTCATCGACCGAAGTTTTCCGCTATGTGGAGAATGAAAAGGGCAGGCTTTCCGCCTCCAGGACCCCTTATTTCCACGAAGGCATCGGTTCCGTCATGGGAGGCGAGATGCGCTCATTCGTGGAGAACGACTACGAGTACGCCCTCTGGAGGCTGGTCATTACGAGGAATCTCAACTACGACAACCCCTCGCAGGATGAAATCTATTCCACCCTCTCCGAATACCTTGGAGACCGCTATCCCGGCAAGGCATACTTAGAGTTTTATGCCGCCGAAAAAAGGCCGGACTACATCGCGAAGGGCCTTATGGAAAAACTGGCCGAGAAGTATTCCGGAAAAGCCGTCTCCTTCTGGCCCAGGCAGGAGCTGCTCCTGATGCGGAAAAGGGAGCTGGACAAGAACAGCGGGACCTCGGCACAGTACAAGGCCCTTTACGACGACTGCATGGCCTTCGAGAAGGAGAGGGAAGCCCTCAAGGGCGATGAAAGGAAGATTGCATCCGGCTGCATCGCCGTCAGCAACCTGATCGAGACCCTCACGGCGAAAAGCGTCAGTGCCGAAGTGGTCGCCGGAAAGATAGTCGTCACATTCATGAATGTGGACAAGGCCGACGTAAAGCTCTACTCCATAGACTCCCGAGGGTGGACGACGGCCGCTACCGCCTCGACACCGAAAGCGGTTCGCTCTCGGACATGCGCTTCTACAGGCAGTTCTCCCTCTCCTTCGCAGAGTCCCGCGACGACGGCTGTCCGGTGTTCTATGTCGCCGACGCAAAGAGCGGCAAGCCCTGCGAGAAGGTGGACCTCACCCTTTTCAACGGCACCAAGGTTATCGCAACCGCGAACCTCGGCGTCGACGGATTCACCCGCATGCCGGCAGAGTTCCGTTCCGCCCTCGTCGACCGCGAGGACAAGGTCTACAGGATAGTGGCCTCCTATCGCGATTCCGACGGGTTCCTTCACAGCACGGAGCGCCACAGGGCCGGCTATTTCTACGACTACGGAGGGACTGACAGCTATTCTTCCGTCCGCTGCAACATCTACAAGGACCAGGGAGCCTACAACCC
>CADAXR010000063.1 GCA_902791945.1 uncultured Bacteroidia bacterium | reverse complement strand
GAGACCAAGAACAAATCTCTGGAGCAGATTCAAAAAGAACTTGTCAAAGAATAGTGATATGAAGAAGGTTTTATTACTCGTCGCGGCCGTGTTCGTTGCGGCAACCGCTTTCGGTCAGGATCTTAAGAAATCCGTCACCTGGGACAATATCCGCAATCATCCGGCCCCGCTGCCCGTCATCGGGGAGCTGGTCAACGTCCCTTCCAGCCTTGACAGGCCGTCATTCTGGTCCGTCGGCTGCGAGACCCTTGACAGGGATTATGCCGACTTTGACAAGTTCTACCAGTACATGGGAGAGACGGGTGTCGGCTATGCCCGTCTTCAGAGCGGCTGGGCAAAATGCGAACCCAAGAAAAAGGGCAAATACGATTTCGCCTGGCTGGATCACCACGTTGATGGCCTGATCTCCCAGGGCATCCATCCCTGGCTTTGCCTGTGCTATGGCAATCCGCTCTACACCGACGGTGGCCACGATCTCAACGCCAGGCTTTTCGCCGACGGCCCCATAATGGACGGCTGGCTCAAGTATGTGAAGGCGGTTGTGATGCGCTACAAGGGCAAGGTTACGATGTACGAGGTCTGGAACGAGCCCGATGGCGCCCGTGATGCCAACGGCAAGTGGGTCGCCGGTAAGAACTGGGCCGATTATGCCCTTCTGTTCGCCCGTACGGCCAAGGCCATCAAGGAAGCCGATCCGGATGCTAAGATCGCCGCGTTCGGAGCGTTCTCCATCCGTACCGAGTATTTCAAAAGCGGTATGGAGCGTATTGCGGAGCTCGGAGCCGCAGACCTTGTGGATTATGTGACATATCACGCTTATTGGGCTCATCCCGAGCGGATTATTCCCGATGTGAAGCGGATAAATGACGAAATACACGCCGTCAATCCCAACACGGTTTTGCTCCAGGGCGAAAGCGGCTGCCCGTCCCGCCTGGACTACGGCCACGCTATGTGCTTCAAGGAGTGGACTGAATACAGCCAGGTAAAATGGGACCTCAGGCACTGCCTGATGAATTTCTCGCTTGGCATACCGTCCTCGGTCTTTACGATGGTGGATCTCAATTACAAGTGGATGATCCAGAGCTTCGGCCTTATCTGTACCAACCTCAACAGCGAGCCGCAGTACAAGCGTCCGAAATTCTATGGCATACAGCATCTTACAAGCACCATTACCGCCGACTGCGCTCCTTGCGACGCTTTCCGTCTCGGAGGCTCCAGCATCCACGAGGACATCACCCTTATCGGTGTCAAGAAAGATGATAAAGCGGTGGGATTCCTGATCTGGCTTTCCGGCGAGGAGCCCGGCAGCAGCCTTAACCGCAGGCTTGTAGATCTAACTGTCTATGGACAGACACTCCAGGACCCCGTATATGTTGATCTCGTGACCGGATATGTACACGATTTCAAAGGTCTTGAGAAGCGTTTCGACGGACAGCATATGAGCGCTTTCCCCATCTGGGACGCCCCGGTGCTGGTCATTGAGAGAAGCGCGGTAAATTTCAAATAATCTCTGTCTTATGCGACTGATAAGAAAATTACCCGCCGCGATACTCCTTCTCGCCATGCTTCCGGCCTGCCAGAAGGACAAGGGGGGACTTTCCGACTCCTCCTACGCAGTCAATGCCACGGCATATTCCAATTATAACGTCGAATCGGACGAGATAGCGGGCGACACCACGCTTGAATGGCTTGACAATGAAAGCGTGTCCTTCTGGGACAACGGATCTTCGGTCAATGTGACCACAGCCTCCGTTTCCGGCGGAAAGGTCGTGGTCCCCGTTTCCGGATCGGCCAACAAGATCTACGGCATCCGTGCCTCTAAGGTCTCCCTCGCTTCAGGTATGGCAGAGATCGGCTGTCTCCTCAACGGTAGCGTCAACGATGCGGCTGTTAGCTATGCCGTCGATGCGGCTGACAAAGATGAGCTGTCGTTCGAGCCGCTTGGCGCCATCCTTATGTTCACGGTGGCATATGAAACTGCCAAGACAATACGTATCGACCTCGGAGAGGCCGTTTTCCCGATGAAAATCGAATTCGACCAGGCATGGAAGAGGATGAAAGTCACCTCGAAGACCAAATCCGCGACCATCAAATCCTCCGGTCCCGGGCAGTATTATCTCCCCGTCATCCCTGATGTCCAGCTCAAGAGCTACACTGTGGAGCTGCTTGATGCTTCTGGTGAGGTCATCGATGCCAAGAGCGGTCCTCTCCAGTGGAAACCGGCGACCGGTACGCTTCTGGATTTCGGGATTGTCGACAAAGAAGGTGAACCTATCGACATCGATCCCGACATTGTCCCTGCTGAATTTGCCGTGGACGCTACCAAGAATATGGGTATAGGCCTTAACCTGTGCAGCACTTTCGAAGCTATATGGGAGGAGCAGTTCAATACCCCCCGCAGCGACATCAACAAGTTCGAGACTATGAACGGTGCCGGCAAGACCACCCAGGCCACTATGGATGCCTTCGCCCAGGCCGGTTTCAAATGCGTGCGCGTTCCCGTGACCTGGTGGCCCCACATGGACAATGTCAATGCTACCATCGACCAGGCATGGCTTGACCGTCTCGGGGAGGTCGCCCAGTACTGTTTCAATGCCGGGATGTACTGCATTATCAACATGCATCAGGACACCGGTACCCTGGATGGCCACTGGCTCATAGCGGATATGGATAATTATCCTGCCCTGAGTTCGGCCTTCTGCAATATCTGGAGGCAGGTAGCCGAGTATTTCAAGGATTATGACTACAAGCTTCTCTTTGAAGGCTACAATGAGCTTGCCGACGCTTCCACGACGTGGAATTACCCCAGGGATGTCTCATCCCTTACCGCCGCGAACCAGCTGAATCAGGACTTTGTCAACACCGTCCGCCGAACTGGAGGCAAGAACGGGACCCGCAACCTCGTTGTCGCCACCTATACGGCCAGTGCTACGGCTAAGGCCATGGCAGGCTTCAAGATGCCTCGCGACGTTCGTGACGGGCATCTCATCGTCGAGATCCATTCATATGTCCCCTCGGCATTCGTAACTGTCCAGCCGACCGGCCGCCCCAATTTTGTCGCGACGACTGATGTCCCCGACATTAAGGCTGTTTTCGATCCTATCAAGACCTATATCCTTGATAAGGGATGGCCGTGCATAATGGGAGAATATGGAGCCAGCCCGTTCTATTTCTCCTCTGATTACAGCGTCAAGATTCCTCGTCCTGCGGCTGACAGGGCCGAGCATGCCGGATATTACACGGCTGAAGCGCTGAAATACGGCATTGTGCCTATCTATTGGTACAACCCGATGGAGGGGAGGGACCGTACTACCGGTACATGGACTTATCCTGAAGTCAAGGACGCCATCGTCCAGGCTTGGACAGACTATCTTAGTGAGCAATGAGACCATCTGTTTTCACCATCCGCGGCGGTGGCCTTGAAATGACCGTCACTGATTATGGCGCCAGGGTGCTTTCCCTTATGGTCCCGGACCGCGACGGCCGTCCCGGCGATGTGGCCGTGGGTTATGCCGGCCTTGATGAGTATGTGGCCTGCCCCGGGGAGCGCTTCTTCGGCGCTGCTGTCGGACGGCTTGCAAACCGGCTAGACGGTGCTTCGTTCGTCCTTGACGGCAAGGAATATAGAATTTCTGTCAACGATCACGGCAATACCCTTCACGGCGGCTTCATCGGAATAGACCGCGTGCCGTGGACGCCGGAGCACGTCGGAAAGGATTCCATCACTTTTTCCCTTGTGGATCCGGACGGGCGTGACGGCTGGCCGGGCAACCTGCGTATACTCTTGACCTACAGCCTTACCCCACTTGGTGAGTTCAAGGTGGAATATGAAGCGACGACAGACGCTCCTACCCTCTGCAACCTTTCTCATCACACCTTTTTCAACCTTACCGGCGACTCATCGAAGAGTATTCTCGACCACGAACTGTGTATAGATGCGGCGGCGTTTCTTCCGGTTGATGAAAAACTTATTCCTGTCGGAGAGATACGACCCGTAGATGGAACTCCCTTTGATTTCCGCACCCCCAAGCCCATAGGCAGAGATATATTTTGTAAGGACAGGCAGCTTTCCAATGCGGGCGGTTATGACCACAACTGGTGCCTGCTTCCCGGGACTGGCCTTCGCCGTGCAGCCTCTCTTTATGATAAGGCCTCCGGGCGTCTTATGGAGGTGTTCACCAATCAGCCGGGGTTGCAGTTCTACAGCGGCAACTTCTTCGACGGCAGTTACGCCGGGAAGGGAGGGCGCATCATAGGGCACCGTTGTGCCCTTGCAATGGAGACCCAGGCATGGCCGGACGGAATCCATCACGCCGGCTTCCCTTCGAGCGTCCTTCGTCCGGGAGATAAATATTCACATATTTGCATTTACAAGTTTTCCTCGTTATGAGATTCCCCTTAGCCCTCGTCGCATTATTTGTCGCCTTTTCCACCCTGGCCCAGAACCCGAAGCAGGTCGTAATCCGTTTTACCTCGGAAGATCCGTCCGCTATCGAGGCGGCGGTCGACGCTTTCGAAAAGGTGGATATCCCTTTTACAATGGAGCGCGGAGTGCTTCGTAACGACACCCCTCAGATGAAGGAGGCTCTGTCAAAAGTGCGGTGGAAAAACAACGAGATGATTTCGAAGATCGGGATTATCCCCGGTGTGACGATTGTCGATGCCAATCCGGGTAATATGGAGGAGGTCATCGCCAGGGCAAAGTCAGAAGGATGGAAAGTGGATGTCCCAAGCTCCTGGAGACGCCTTCTTGCTAGTGAAGAGCGTGCCTATGGCGGACGCAGTTTCTATATAAGCGAGAGAGGAGATGATGACGCCGACGGTCTGAGCCCGGAGACGGCCTGGCGCTCTCTTGAAAAAGTGAATTCCACGGCCCTGGGCTATGCCGACACTGTCCGCTTCTGTTCCGGTGAGATTTTCCGCGGTCATCTTGAGCCTCAGTCGGGAAGAATCGGCGAGCCGGTTGTCTACACCAGTTATGGGGAAGGAATAAAGCCCGTGATCGAACCGTCCTGGGACGCATCTTCAAAGGATGACTGGGTTAAGGTGGGCCGGAAACTCTGGAAGTGTGAAAAGCCCTCGCGCTTCGAACTGGGGAATATAATCTTCAATCACGGAGCTAAAGGATGTGCCCGCAAAGTGGACAAGCCAGAGCAGCTTCCCGGCCACGACCTTTTCTTCTGCTGGGTTGAGGCCGACAAGGCAGTGTATCTGGTGAGCCGCCGCAATCCGGCGAAGCGTTTTTCCTCCATTGAACTTGCGGAAAAGCAGCATATCATAGTGGAGGGCAATTGCCACGACATAGTCTATGACGGCCTGTGGCTGCGCTACGGCGCCGCCCACGGCATCGGTGGGGGCAATGTCTCCAATATCGTGATCAGGAATTGCGACATCTGCTGGATTGGTGGCAGCACACTCTATTACGATGATGGCGGCCGCGGCGTGCGCTACGGAAACGGCATCGAGTTCTGGGGCAACGCAAGCGATATCCTGGTGGAGAATTGCAGGGTCTGGGAATGCTGGGATGCTGCACTGACCAACCAGTCAAATGTGGTTGGCGCAGTGCAGAAGAACATTACCTGGAGGGGCAATGAAATATGGAACAGTGAATACTCCTATGAGTATTGGCAACAGGGTGACGACGCCCGTACGGAAAACATCGTTTTTGAGAATAACGTTTGCCGTGACGCCGGCTATGGCTGGGGCCACGCGCAGCGGTGGAATCCCAATGCTGGACATTTGATGTTCTACGACACCACCGCAGAGACCGAAGGTTTCTATATCCGAGGTAATCGGTTCTACCGCACGAAGAACTGCGGAATGCGTCTTTTTAATGCCTGGTATCCGTCAATTACGATGGAGAACAACGAGTGGAAGATCCCATTCCACTATCTCCTTCGCTATCACGCCCGTCCTACTTCTGACTTGATTTACAAGTATCCGGACCACCTTGACCGCATCCACGATGACAACGAGGCGGAGATTCAGTCCCAGACGGTGGAGGATCCGCTAAAACTCCGTGGCGGAAGACGAGGATTAAAAGTGTTCGAGGAGAAATTTTGTCGGGATAAAGAGTAATTATGATGATAATGAGAAAAATTGCAACACTTCTATTTACTCTAGTGCTAGCCTTGCCGCTCACGGCAAAGGTTGAGTTGCCTTCGATTTTCAGCGAGCACATGGTCCTTCAGCAGAAAGAGAATGTCGCCATCTGGGGGAAATCTGACGGGAAGAAGGTTACCGTCACGGTGTCGTGGTCGAAGAAAAAATTGTCCGCGACTCCGGACAGGGATGGAAATTGGTTTCTCCGTGTACCGACCCCTTCCGCCGGCGGGCCTTATGAAATTACGTTCAATGACGGAGAAAAACTGACCCTAAAAAACGTTCTCATCGGTGAAGTCTGGTATTGCAGCGGCCAATCCAATATGGAGATGCCACTTCGTGGTTTTGGTGGGCAGCCGGTGGAGCATGGGACGGAATATATTGTGGGCGCAAGCCCCGGGGTCCCTATAAGGATATGCAACATCCCGAATAAAAAGTCAGCCGCTCCTATCCTTTCCCCGGAAGGCGTCTGGAAAGAGAATCGTCCGGAGAATGTCTGTAATATAAGTGCAGTAGCATACTTTTTTGCCTGCCGGCTCCACTCTGTGCTGGACGTTCCTGTCGGGATAATCGTCTGCGACTGGGGAGGCTCTGCCATCGAAGCCTGGATCAGGCGTGACATCCTGGAGAAAGATTTCCCCGGGGAGTTCGACACCTCTTTCCTTGACGGCGGGGATATCTCCGAAAGGAAGGTCGCCAATTCCTGCATCCTTTATAACGGAATGGTGAATGCCCTTATCCCATTCACATTCAAAGGAATGATATGGTATCAAGGAGAGACCAACCGAGGCCGTCCCGAGCAGTACACGCGTCTTCAGACCGCCTATGTGAAGATGATGAGGGGGCTTTTCCAAAATCCGGACGCTCCGTTCTATTTCACCCAGATAGCTCCTTACCCTTATGGGCAACATGGCTCCCTGTTCACTTCCGGCTATTTTTATGAGGCCCAGCAGAAATGTCTGGAACTGATTCCCCATAGCGGGATGGCCGCAACTGTGGATGTGGGCAGTTATTATACCGTCCATCCTCCCCAAAAGAAGGAAGTAGGGGACCGGTTGGCATATCTGGCTCTCGTCAACGATTATGGGATAAAAGGTATCAACCCTGTATCTCCGGCATACAAAAGTGTGGAATTCAGCGGAGCGGATGCAATCGTCACTTTCGAGACAGATGCTCTTGGTCTTGCTCCGAGAAAAACTCCACTTGAAGGCTTCGAACTTGCCGGCGAGGACCGTGTTTTCCACCCGGCCACGGCCATGGCCGACAATAATACAGTAACCATAAACTGCGAAGAAGTTCCTGCCCCTGTCGCCGTGCGTTATTGCTTCCGCAATTGGGGCAAGGGCTCCCTTTTCAACGCATTCGGCATCCCGGCTCTTCCGTTCCGCACCGACGGCTGGGATGATTTGAAGGAGTAATAATGATCTGCCAATGAAAAGAGTCGCGATTTTCCTTTTCACTCTTACTGTGGCGCTGCAGGTAGCCGCAGGGCCGTCTCCCAAGGCATATTCCATCAAGATGCCTTCCGGGGAGACACTACAGGCGACTGTCTGTGCAGACGGGATTTTCCGGCTGAGGGTTTCGTCCGAAGGGGAGTTCCCCCAGTCGCTTATGGAACGCTATGGGATTCTGAAGACAGATTGGGAGGAGGTCCCCGTCAGCGTTTCCGAAGACGACAAAAGGCTGTCTCTCTCGACCCGTACCAATGTCCTGCGTATAGACAAGGAGAGCGGGGCGATTGTCCTTATGGATTTTGACGGTTGCGTCCTTGCGGGGCCGATTGCCTTCGAAGGTGGAGGCAGCGGGCTCAGCCATCGTCTTGCAGATGTCATAATGGACAAATTTGGCGACCTGGTCGTGCGCCGCAATAGCCCGATAATAGGAGATGACGACGGCACGCTTTCCGAAAAGGACAAGACCGAGGCCGGCGACCCGGACAAGAGTTCGGTCCTGCGTATCTCCATTGGGGAAGAAGAACGGTTCTATGGCGGCGGCAGCACCTCACGTGAGCATATCCAGCATCGCGGGGAACTTCTCAGGATGTGGGCCACATATCAGATGACAGAAATCCCGATGCCGTTCGTGATGAGCTCCCGCGGCTGGGGTGTCTACAACAATTCCACCCGCAAGAGCTATTTCGACATCGCATCGACGGAGAAGGACTGCATGAATATCTACACGACCAGCCCCGAGGCTGATTTCTATCTCATGGCAGGCTCCTCTATGCCGGATGTCCTCAATGCCTATACCCTTCTGACCGGACGCAATTACCTGCTTCCCAAATGGGCCTACGGCTTCTGCTTCGGCCCTCAAATGCGTGAAGACCAGTGGGATATCCTTTCGGATGCCATACGCTTTCGGGAGCACGACGTCCCGTGTGATGTCCTGTGGCTTGAGCCTCAGTGGATGGACAAGCATTATGATTTCTCTACCGAAAAGCGCTGGAATTACGACAAGTTCACCCCGGAACCCTTTTACCGTCAGAAAAAGTACCCCAAACAGTACTATCCCAATCTTTTCATCGGAAAACTTAACTCGCTCGGCTACCACCTGGGCCTTTGGATTTGCGAAGAATACGACACTTCCGTCATAGAGGAAGATGCCATCGAGGGCGCAGTACCTTCCGGTCAGGAGCACTGGATGGACCACTTGAAGCCATTTATCGACCTTGGCGTGGAGGGCTTCAAGATGGATCCTGCCCGTACCCTGGACGAGCATCTCTATTTCCGTTATTACAACGGCCGCCCGGATAAGGAAATGCATAATCTCAATCAGGTCCTGCTGCCTAAGCAGATGGCCGGGATGTACCGCACCCACACAGGTAAGCGCGGCTGGTACCACTACTGCGGCGGCTGGAGCGGCACCCAGCACTGGGGTGCATCCACCAGCGGTGATAACGGCGGCGGGAAAGTGGCGCTGTTCGATCAGCTGAATCTTGGCAACAGCGGCTATATGAACACGTCCTGTGATGTGATGTTCGTCCCTGCCGAAGAGGAGATGCAGAGCCTTCATTTCGGTACTTTCCTCCCTTGGATTCAGGTCAACAGCTGGGTGAGCATGATGCATCCGTTCTACTATCCCAAGGATCAGGAGGATATTTACCGGAAATGCATTAAACTTCGCTACAACCTTCTCCCGTATATTTATTCAATGGCCATCGAGGGAGCCCTTACCGGTATGCCTATGGTGCGTAGTATGCCGCTTGTCTTCCCTGAAGACAGGATGGTGGATGATATGGCTTCGCAGTATATGTTCGGCCAGTCGCTCTGCGTCGGAATATTCACCGATGAGATATATCTTCCGGAAGGAACGTGGACTGATGCCTGGACTGATGAGAAGATAATAAGCCGCGGTGAAACCATACGGCGGAAGTACCCTTCCGACCGCGCCGGATTGCTTTTTATCCGCGGAGGGGCGATGATACCGACTATGGACGCTGTTGATTACATTGGAACCAAGCCGCTCACGGCTCTTACCCTGAAGGTCTATCCGGAAGGTGACAGCACCTATACGCTTTACGACTGCGATGCCGAGAGTTATGGCTATGAAGAGGGCCTTGTCGCGGCCACGCGCCTGGAATGCTGCGCTTCTTCAAAGTCGGTCCGCCTGATTGTCAATCCTGTTGAGGGACGTTTCGAGAATATGCCCGCTCAGCGTGACTGGGCTTTCGAATTCCATCTTGACAAGAAGCCTTCCCGCGTAATTCTGAACGGAAAGAAACTCAAAGGATGGACTTTTGAGAGAGGTGTGTTGAAGATATCTCCCGTTTCCAGGGCCGAATCCGACAAGTTGGAAATCCTCATTTATATGTAGTTTATTGCTTGCGGCGCTTATGATGCGACTTATCCTCCCAACAACGCTTCGAATATCAATATCAACCATACTGTCGCTCAGGTAGGAAAATGAAAGTAGCATTATTCATTCCTTGTTATATCGATGCGCTTTCCCCAGAGGTCGGGGTGGCTTGCTGGAGCCTCTTTAAGCACCTTGGTGTAGACGTGTCATATCCGAAGGACCAGACCTGTTGCGGGCAGCCTATGGCCAATGCCGGATTCGAGGACAAGGCGGTTCCTCTGGCGAAATCGTTCGAGGAGAAATTCCGTGACTATGACTACGTGGTCGCCCCGTCCGTGAGCTGCATTTCGTTTGTGAAAGTCCACTATCCGCATCTGCTGAATGAGCCTTGTGTGGTGTCGCAACGCGCGGTGGATATGGTCACTTTCCTTCACGACATTCTTAAGGTAGACAGGCCGCTGGGGCGTTTCCCCTATAAGGTCAGTCTCCATAATTCCTGCCACGGGGTAAGGGAGCTTGGCTTGTCTTCTCCGAGCGAGATGAATGTCCCTCAGTTCAATAAAATGGCAGACCTTCTGCGACTTGTCGAGGGGATAGAGGTTGTCGAACCAGAGAGGAAGGACGAGTGCTGCGGCTTTGGAGGGATGTTCTGCGTTGAGGAGAGGGCTGTTTCGGAGAGGATGGGAAGGGACAAGGTTAAGCGTCACGCTGAGACCGGAGCACAGTATGTGACCGGCCCCGATCCGTCCTGCCTGATGCATCTTGGCCGCTGCGCCAAAAAAATGGGCCTTGACCTTCAGTTCAGGCATATCGTTGAAATTCTGGCGGCAGGCCTATGAAACAGCACAAAGATAAAGCCCGCTCATTCCTGAAGAATGCCGCCTATGCCGCCTGGCACGACGACACCTTCTGGGGCGTCCGCAAAAAGCGCGACAATATGGCCCGCGCCCTCCCGGAATGGGAGACGCTCAGGGAGAAGGCTTCAGCCATAAAACGTCACACGGTAACCCATTTGGACGAGTATCTGGAGCAGTTCAGTACGAATGCAGAAAAGAATGGCGCTATCGTCCACTGGGCGGCGGATGCTGGGGAATTCAACTCCATAGTCCTCGGAATCCTCCGTGAGCACAACGTGCGCAAGATGGTCAAATCCAAGTCTATGCTCACCGAGGAATGCGGGATGAACCCCTATCTGGAGGAACACGGGATCGAGGTGGTCGAGACCGATCTCGGGGAGCGGATAATCCAGCTGAAAGGCCAGGCGCCAAGCCATATAGTGATGCCGGCCATCCATCTTAACCACGATGACGTGGGAGAACTTTTTGAGAAGAAGGGCATATCTGCCGAGAAAGGCAACCACGATCCGGCATATCTTACTTATCAGGCAAGGCTGAGCCTGCGGAATGAATTCCTCACGGCCCAGGCCGGGATGACCGGGGCGAATTTCGGCGTCGCTTCGACCGGGGATATTGTCGTCTGCACCAACGAGGGCAATGCTGATATGGCGACCTCCTGCCCCGGGCTGCACATCGTTGCTATAGGCCTTGAGAAGGTCATCCCCGACTACGATTCCCTCGCGGTCTTCCAGCGGCTGCTTGCCCGCTGCGGCACCGGCCAGCCCACGACCACCTACACCAGCCATTTCCGCAAGGCCCGGCCGGGAGCTGTGCCTATGCATATAATCTTGGTAGATAACGGCCGCAGTGAATGGATGGCCAACCCGGACCATTGGGAGACTTTGAAATGTATCCGTTGCGGGGCCTGCATGAACACCTGTCCGGTGTACAGGCGCTCAGGTGGCTATTCCTACAGTTATTTCATTCCGGGCCCTGTCGGCATCAACCTGGGGATGCTCCGCTCCCCGAAGGAGCATTCCGGTAACGTGTCGGCCTGTACGCTCTGCAACAGCTGCCAGTACGTATGCCCCGTCAAGGTGGACCTTGGCGACCAGATCTACAAATGGCGTCAGGAATTGCCTGAGCTCGGTACT
>CADAXR010000062.1 GCA_902791945.1 uncultured Bacteroidia bacterium | reverse complement strand
GGTACGGATGTTGAAACGGAGCAGAGATGTCACCGGCTTAAACCTGTGGAAGTTGACGGTGACGTTGCCGTTGATGATGTCGGATGCGTGGTAAAGACCAAGAAGGGAAGCCTCCTCCTCAAATCCCGTATCCATACATATATGGTATCTGCCGAAATCCTTCCCGTTCTGAATATGGGGAACCTCGACCGGGAAACCCACGGCAGCGTTGCCGCTAGGACCATACTGGGCGATTAATTTCATCGTACGGTTCTCCTGCACGGGGTAAATGGCGAGCATCTCATATAGAGCATCTCTGTAGATATCTCTTTCCGGAAGCAAAGAGCTGGGCGTAATGTCCGTGTGGAGAAGTGCCTGAGTACGGTCGGTGGCATTAATTTCAGGAACGGCGATGGTCGTGTGGATGTATTTGGTAACATCCTTCCCGATATAGCTTCCGTCGGTCTGTCCATTGGCAAGCATCGTGCAGTGCTCATCGATTTTTTCCGAGAAATGCTCCCACCATTCCGTTAGGGATCCATCCGTCTGCAGGGCGGCACAAATCAGGACCCGGTCGGATTCTTCCCAATAGAGAACACCGGATTCATCAGCGTTGGCTCCGAAGGAGGAACGGCTTTCGACAGGTGCGAGCGAAGCCTTGAACGTCATCCCCTTTCCGGCGGAAAGAGGCGTGGTGTCTTTGTCCGGGAGGGCTTCTCGGTTACAGGCCGCAAGGGCGACCGTCAGCATCAAAGCAGAAATATATCTCATTATTTTCATGATCTCGTCCTCCCTTACCAATTGATTATGTTATATTCACCCGCATTTCCGGATTCTCCGTCCATAAGCGTGTTCAGGGTTACCGTGAAATCGTACTTATGTCCGTACTCAAGGCCGATTCCGTAACTCTCTTCCGCTCCCGTTTCGAAATTCTTCCGGTTCGGAGTCTTCAGCCTTGCACGAAGGATCAGGTTGTCCGACGCATCGTAAGCGCTGAAAACCAGCTTGGGATTATCGTAATTAGAATCAGGATGGGCGTTCGTCGGGATGGCGACGGCATAATAATCCTCCCCGGTACCGTCCTTGGTCACCTTCTGTTCCTCGGCAAATTGCAGCGTAATGGTATTGCACAGCCCGGCGGAACCTTCACTCCAGGCTTCGCCAACGGGTGCCTGATAGAGATGATTCCCGACATATACCGGTTTGCAATAACGGTTCCAGAGCGTCGTGTCGTCGTCTCTGTCCGGAGCATTGCAGAAGATAAAATAAGGGACGTCTCCCGAGAGGGCGTACAGGTCGGTGTACCTGTTCCCATCAAAGATTGCCTCTTGCGAAATGACAATTTTAGAAATATAATAGGTATCCTCCGGGGCCAGAGCACCTACCTTAAGGTTGAAGTGAAGCAGCGAAGTCAGCGGCTGGAACGAGGCGAAACGAATGTTCTCCGATCCATTAAGAAAGCCCTGCCGGGACACGATGCCACCATCATCATAATTATGATTATCGGGATCATTATCATCCTCAAAGCCAAGGAAATCAAAACCGGAGCACACTACAATCTGGTAACGGCTCCAGCTCTTGCCATCCTGGACGGAAGGGACATTGACCATCACCCAGGGCAAATTGAGTGAAACGCCCCCCAGGTCTTCCGAGCCACAAGGGAAAGACTTGATGGGATGTGCATTCAGAAACTCCTGTGAAGGGGCGGGATAATAAGCCGTGAACCAATAATTTTCATCTTCAGCCGAATCACTTTTCCCAAACCATGCATCGGCGGTATTCTCCGAGGTGAAAGTACCTTGGGCAGAGCCCGCCGAAGCATCGGTTACAGTCAAGATTCCGTTTTTCTGATATTCCGGATAGAGCGACCCGGATTCGATCCAGTACAGAAGGCCGCTCACATCATCGAAATCATCAGACATGTCGGAATTCATGAATGCCGTATAAAGCTCGCTATAACGAGGAGTCGTCTCAAAGGACGCCTCACTGCCGATAAAGGAGGAATACACGGCCAGCTGGTCGCCGGCCTCCCAAAGCAGGGTAAGCCCGTCGGAGTCCAGCGTCGTGCGGGTCAGATTCTTATCAAGACACGCCTCAACGGTAAGAGGTTTCC
Organism: uncultured Bacteroidia bacterium; assembly: GCA_902791945.1. GTDB lineage: Bacteria > Bacteroidota > Bacteroidia > Bacteroidales > UBA932 > Cryptobacteroides. The sequence goes on along the minus strand of CADAXR010000062.1, from coordinate 18,738 downwards.
CCTGCGGCATCACCGGGAGGCCCTCCGTCAGGTCAGCACGTTTGCAGGAAACGGCCGCTACGGCAGCCATCGCTGCCAGCATATAGAATTTTCTCATCATCTTCATAACTTATTCCTCCGTAATTTGTCCACCCTGATGATATGAGCCTGCGCCGGACCAGCCGGTATCGGCTCCCACAGGCGGCAACGACGACGACGTCGTACTCCTGTCCTCTACCGGACGGACGAAGCCGGCGGAGCCTTGCGGCATGAACGGGCCGACCATGGAGAAAGGAATGGTCGACTTGGTGTATTCATAATCGGAATGCTCATCTTCTTCCGTGCCGGCAAGGAATAGCGACAGCCACTCCGCACCGGTGTTAATGTCCTCCTGATTATTTGCGAGACCGATCGCCGACCAGATGGCCGGTCCTTTGTCAAAGGCAGTCAGCAACGCTCCGTTGCCAAAGACGGTACGGGATCCGCAGAGCGGGAAGAACATCCTGTCACTGCTATATCCCTGCAGAGAATAATAGATTCCTTTGGTCGAATAGGAATGAATAATACCATTGTTCGGATCATAGGAATAACCCAGCAATATGTCTTTGTCGTGTTCAGCATCGTATTCCCAGACGTCATTGTCAAGACGGAAACGACGGTAATCGTACGGCTGAGGGACCTGATAGCCGACGGGACAGGGATCGTAGATGGATTTCCGCTGCGGCTCGTCAATGTCCTGCATATCCTTACCTTCACCCGCAAGAAGATTCCAGCTGTTGAAAATGATATCGTACGACCAGCTATAGCGCTCCTTATCATCATCGACTGTTCCAAAGATCAGCTTGCTCGGATTCTGGATCGCATAATGATGAGGCAGCGTGGAGGATGACGTCTCGGCCTCGGAGTAGATACCGACCGTCAGAGAAGGCATCGCGCCATAGACAGGGACATTCGTTCCGGCAGAAGCGGTACCCGAAGGGATGCCGGGGATCATCGGATCCTTGCGGCCGAACTGATAGAGAGGGTTGTAACCATTGGAAGGCATACCCGCACACCATTCATCCTTATCTCCCATCTGGACGATCTTGACGATGGCGGTCTTTCCGCTCTCTTCCTGTACGATTCGTACATAGGCCGTGTTCCCCGCACGGGTCATATTGTCGAGGCGTTCCGTCTCGACCCATCCGAGATTGACCTTCGAGAATTTGACGCCTTCCACGGTCACGTCATCGGAGCCGTCGAAACTATGGTCCGTCACCCAGATATGCCAGTTCCACATGATGACGCCGTTAGCGTCACGGACTGCCAGGACGGCATTCCCCTGATTGATCGCCGAGGGATCGATATGGAATTTGATCCAGTAGACGCCGTCGACTTTTTCGAGCGTAAGGGTATTGTCGGATGTCTCGATGAGACCCTGGACGTCTTCCCAAAGAAGAACTGCCGAAGCGGGAGTTCCTGCCTGAGAAGATGAATTATGGACGTAAGGACTGACGACGTCGCGGCCTTTATAGTCAACCAGCACCGGCAATCCGCGGCCCGGATAAACATCCGTATTATCCGCCGCGTTCCAGGCGCCGGGATTAGGGGCGCCGTTCCTGATACCGTTGCCAAGTACGCAAGGGAAGGCGTAGTAACCCGGAGCGTCGATGACATAGCAGTTCGCCGTGTTCTCTATAGCGGAAGCGCCGGTGGCGTTGGAAAGGTTGTAATAACTGCTCGACGTACCCTTTTGCGCAGCGCCGGCCAGCGTATTCCTGACCTCCGTCCTGCAGTCATACGTATTCATCACCCAGGGATTCGGATTGGGCTTCACCTTTACGGTTGCCAGATAGGCGTCTGTCGGAGATTCGCCTTCGGCAGGGGAAACCTTCTCCCAAGACTCGAGCCAGAGATCCCATTCCGCTTCCGGGATGGGCTGCGTACACGCAGCGTCCGAGAATATGCCGCCGTTGTACCCCCATTCGACATAGGAGGCGACACCGTCGACGATCTTGTAACTCCGTACCATCCCATCCAGCTCATCCCCCCAGGAACCTGCCGCATCCGGCTGGGCGCTGACGAAGAAGTGATAAGGGCTGTCTTCGCCGAAAGTGACGGTGAAGTTATAACGGTATCCCCTCTCGAGGCCGGTGCCTGCATCGCCTTTGCCATCCAAAGATGTAGGATAAGACTTCTCGCAGACAGCCAGGACATTGTCTTCGGCATCAAACGCTTCGAAGCGAAGATAGCCGGGAACATCCCGCGGCTTGAATTCACCGGCGCCGGAGACAGAGACATTGTAGATCTGACTCCCCTCTTCTCCAGCCAGAAGATGGACGGGCTCGGAGAAAGTGACATCAACATAGTTGTTCAGATACGAGCAGGTCCCGTCCGGATTGTAGGGACGGCATATGACATTCTCATACTTGTCATCATAGAAGAATGCGTGAGTCCCGGACAGAGCCATATCTTCAGGATCGACATAATGGGCCGCCAGGTCATCCAGCTGGACCGAAGAAATCCGGACCCGGGCGATATCCAGGTCGGAGGCCAGCGAATTTCCGATCTTGAAGCTGAGGATGGCGTTGCCGGGGATGAAGCCCGTAAATACCGGATCGACAGAGGAGCCGTCCGGCTCGAGCGACAGCATACCTTCATTTATATAATAGGCAGGGGTACCGCCGCCCAGGAGCATCGCTTTCTGATAATGGACACCGTCCTGCTCGACAGGAATGTCCTTCAGGAAATACAGGAATTTTGTTTCTACGTCTCCGTCCGACACATCACCCGTGGATTCAGTATTATCCATGGAGGGAATCTCGTCGTTGGCGGGGTAGATGGCGAAGAACTGGACGCGCTCCATATCTTTGGTCCAGGCCTCCAGCGTCTTGGCCGTATGCAGGATGGCCATCGTCGGGTCCGAAGGGTCCACCTCGACAGACCCGATGCCGGTAACGGCATTATTGATGTCGTACTCGTGCAGATGGTCGAAACTATACCCCCTGGTGTCCAGAACGGGGACGGCGATGATGGCCACATCCTCGTCACCGTCCCAGACCAGCTGTCCGGAGCGGTCTCCGGTGAAGGAGGCCCTGGTCAGCGAGGCGATGGAAGCATGGAAAGCGAAACCGTCCGGATAGACCCGCGGCTCGTTTTCGGGGATGTCGGTCTCTCCAAACTTAGAGCAGGAGCAGATGCCCAGCAAAAGGGCGATTGTCAAATAAAATATCTTTTTCATATGCCGTTTCCTCCTCTAAAAGTCCCAGTCTACAAATTCAAACTCGCCGGCATCGGCGCCCTCGAACCAGACCGCATCGGCCTCCAGCGGTATCTGAAGTCCGTAGATGCGATGCTTGTAGGAGGACGAGAACCCGATCCAGTCCGAATCCTTTGCCGTATCGTGGCCGTATGTCAGGCGGAGGGAACGGTTGACATTCACCCCGTCCTTTTTGATATTGAACGTAATTCTGAGCCGGTTCATCCATTCATCCTTCACGAAGAAGGTGAATTTCAGCTGATTGAAGTCGTCCGAGCCATTATTGTGAAGAACGATGTTCTCACCCGAGAAGTCTATGGTCACCTTTGACGAAACATCCTTGGAAGAGTCGTCGGAAAGGTTTTTCCATCTCCATTCATATTTCTCTTCCGAGTCTTCCTCATACGACCGGATATAGGTGATATACGGAATTTCTCCGGCAATATAGGCATTGCCGCAGGAGAGCGTGAAACTGTTGACCGGAACGACATCTCCCTGCCTTGCAGTCGCCGTGATCTCAAAAGCGGTGAAATGGGGCGTGAGGGTGAGTTCGATGTCACCGTATCTCGGAATCATCCTTCCATTATTGATAGAATAGATGTACGCATACTTCATATTCTCGCAGTAACTCCCGTCAGCATTCTTGGTCATGAAGGCGGAATCCGACGCACTGAACGAGTACGGATAGTAATACGGCAGGTAGGAATCCGGATAATACCCGTCGATGCGGCTGTCGTACTTCATCGCGAACTTGAAGGAATCCGTATCCTTGATATCGAATCCCGGAGGAAGGGTCGTCGTATAGAACTCGTGATAGTTGCCGCCGTGCCAGCACAGGGGCTCCTCGACGGGTACGGCTTTGCCGACACTGACCACATTGTCGCCGGAAATGGCGGAATTGCTCAATACCTCGCTGATCTGGTATTCTGCGTATTCGGCGACAGGTGTACCGCTTTCGGCGGAAACATAGCCGAGGGAGAGTCTGTCACCGACCTCCCAGTCGATGCCTTCGTATGTTCTGCCGCCGATGGTGAAATACGCGCCGCCGTTGTTGTTGTAGACCGTCTTGGTCTCGACGGGATTCTCCATATTGGATTTCATCCTGAACCGGATCGTTTCACCCGGCGTCGGGGTCCGGAAGTTGTTCTTCTTGCATCCCGCAGAGAGGATGGCGAGGACGGCGAAGGCCGCCGCAATGATGATGTTTCTTGCTTTCATGCTCATTCCTCCTACTCCCAAGTGTGGTTAAACTGAGTTTCGTCGGAGAAGTTGTACTCCTTGACCTCCTGGCCGGAAGACTCTACCGGGGCGAGGTTGTCCACGACGGATGCAAGGAAGTTGCTTTCGGCCGAAAGGCGGACTTCCTGCAGGATTCGCGGAGAGAAAAATTGGGATTTTTTCTTCATATGCACTACTAACGCGTTAATTATCAATGGAATGATGATCGAAAAGGTCCGAAAATCGTGCAAATTTATTAAAAATACTTGATATACGCAAGCGTAAGCGCGTAAGAGTGGCTTTTTTCTCGGATTTTTTCGTATCTTTCGCCTTGTATCCGAACAAGAGAAAGTATGAAGAAAATTATCGAGTGCGTCCCCAACTTCAGCGAGGGACGGGACAGGAAAGTCATAGACGCTATAGTTGAGGCGATTGCGTCGGTTGAAGGCGTGAAGGTGCTGGACGTTGATCCCGGCGCGGCGACGAACCGTACCGTCGTGACCTTCGTCGGTGAGCCGGAGCCGGTTTGCGAGGCCGCATTCCTCGGGGCGAAGAAGGCGCAGGAGCTGATTGACATGCGCCGCCACCACGGCGCACATCCGCGCAGCGGCGCGACCGACGTCCTTCCGCTGATCCCGGTCGCCGGGATTACGCTGGAAGAGTGCGCGGCGCTTGCCCGCGGCGTTGCGGAAAGGCTCTACCGCGAGCTCGGCATCCCCTGCTACTGCTATGAGGCCGCCGCCTTCACTCCCGAGCGAAAGAACCTCGCGGTCTGCCGCGCCGGCGAGTACGAGGCCCTTCCCGAGAAGATGGCCGACCCTCTTCGAAAGCCCGATTTCGGGGGAGAGTGGGACGCCGTCGCCGAAAGGTCCGGCGCAAGCAATGTAGGAGCCCGCGATTTTCTTATCGCCGTCAATTTCAACCTCAACACCACTTCGACCCGCCGGGCCAACGCCATCGCTTATGATGTCCGTGAAAAAGGCCGCAAGGCGCGCGAAGGCGGACGGCTCGACGGCAAGCTCCTGAAGGACGCCGACGGCGCCCAGCTATGGATTCCCGGGACTCTCAAGGGCTGCAAGGCAATCGGCTGGTATATAGAAGAATACGGCATCGCACAGGTGTCGATGAACATAACCGATATTTCCGCCACTCCGCTTCACGTGGCATTCGAGGAAGTCTGCCGCGCCGCCGCGGCCCGCGGCCTCCGCGTCACTGGGACCGAGATAGTAGGTCTCGTCCCTAAAAAGGTGCTCATCGATGCCGGCCGCTTCTACCTTGAGCGCCAGCAGCGCTCCCTTGGCGTCAGCGAGGCCGAGATCGTGAAGATAGCCGTCAAATCGATGTCTCTCGACGACCTGAGGCCGTTCAATCCCAGGGAGAAGGTTATCGAATACCTTCTCGGGGAAGGCGTTCCCGGCAGGCTCGCGGGGATGCCGCTTGCGGATCTTGTCCGAGAGACGGCGTCGGAGTCCCCCGCCCCCGGCGGCGGCTCCGTCTCCGCCGCGATGGGCGCCTTCGGGGCCGCCCTTGCGACGATGGTTGCGAACCTTTCCGCCCACAAGAGGGGCTGGGACGACCGCTGGGAGGAGTTCTCCGAGGTCGCCGAGAAGGGTCAGGAGATTATGGAAGAACTCCTCGCACTCGTGGACGAGGACACCGCGGCGTTCAACCGGATAATGGACGCCCTGGCCCTGCCGAAGGGCAACGATGCAGAGAAGGCGGCACGTGCAGCTGCAATTGAAGCGGCGACGCTGGGTGCCGCGACAGTGCCTCTCCGCACGATGGAGGCCGCCCTCCGCGCCCTCCCTCTGGCGCTCGAGATGGCGCGTAAGGGCAACCCCGCGTCGGCTTCCGACGCCGGTGTCGCCGCCCTAGCCGCCCGTGCCGCCATCCGAGGCGCCGCCCTCAACGTCCGCATCAACGCCGGTCCTCTCGCTTCCGGCGAGGGCGCAGCCGCTGCTGAGGCTGCCGATCTGATCGCGCGGGCCGACGCCATCGTCGCCGAAGCCGCCTCCCTGGAAGCTGAGGTGCTCGATTCCCTCCAACTTTAGCGGTATGCTCATGAAGAGGCTGTGGGCTGCGTTTTTGCTGTTTTGCTCCGTCTGCGCCTTCGGGCAGAGGAGCGAAATCCTTCTGGACAGAGGCGAGACGGGCGCCTGGGAGAAGGTGACCGTCCCTCACGACTGGGCAATTTACGGTCCCTTCAGCAGGGACAACGACCTCCAGAACGTCGCCGTGACGCAGAATATGGAGACGGCGGCATCGCTCAAGACCGGGCGGACCGGAGGCCTGCCCTATGTCGGCGTCGGCTGGTATAAGCGGCAATTCAGGGTCCCCCGCGGAAAAAGGGCCGTCCTGCTCTTTGACGGAGCCATGAGTGAGGCGCGTGTCTATGTGAACGGGACGGAGGTCTGTTTCTGGCCCTACGGTTACAACTCATTCTTTGTCGATGTCACGGACTATGTCCACGGTGGCCGGAACGAACTTTCAGTAAGGCTCGAAAATCTTCCCAATTCCTCCCGCTGGTATCCCGGAGCTGGCCTTTACCGGAATGTCCATCTGATTCTTACCGATCCCGTCCATGTTGCCGTCTGGGGAACCCATGTGACCACTCCGTCAGTCAGTGCGGACCAGGCCTCCGTCCACCTGGAGACCTCCGTCGAGGGCGCTTCCGGCGGGGAAAGGATAGTGACGTCCATTCTCGGGCCATCGGGCGAGGAGGTCGTTTCGGGCGAGGCCCAGGTGTCGTCCGATGGCATTGCGGTGCAGGATTTTGATCTGCAGACCCCTTTTCTATGGAGCCCTGAAAGCCCGTCGCTCTACAAGGCGGTCACACGGGTCTGGTCCGGATCCCGCCTCTGTGACACGTACGAGACCGTTTTCGGCGTCCGATCCATCGAACTTGTCCCCGGAAAGGGATTCCTCCTCAACGGAGTTCCGCGTAAATTCCGGGGCGTCTGCAACCATCACGACCTGGGTCCCCTCGGGGCCGCGGTAAACGAAGCGGCCCTTCGCCATCAGCTGGAGCTGCTCAAGGATATGGGCTGCGACGCCGTCCGCACTTCCCATAATATGCCGGCTCCGGAGCTTGTGCGTCTCTGTGACGAGATGGGCTTTATGATGATGCTGGAGCCCTTCGACGAGTGGGACGTCCCCAAGTGCGAAAACGGCTATCACCGCTATTTCGAGGAGTGGGCGGAAAAGGATATGGTAAATATGCTCCGGCAGTACAGGAACCACCCTTCGGTGGTGATGTGGAGCGTCGGCAACGAAGTCCCCACCCAGTGCAGCCCCGACGGTGCGCGCGTAGCGAAATTCCTCACCGATATCTGCCACAGGGAAGACCCGACGAGGCCGGTAACCTGCGGCATGGACCAGGTCAGCTGCATCCTTTCCAACGGCTTCGGGGATGTGTTCGACGTCCCCGGCCTCAACTACAGGACATTCAGGTACCTCGAAGCCTATGATGTTCTGCCCCAGGGATTTATCCTGGGATCGGAGACAGGCTCCACTGTTAGTTCGAGGGGAGTGTATAAGCTCCCGGCCGTGAAACGGTCCGGCGCCGTCGATGAAGACCATCAGTGCAGCGCCTATGACCTTGACGCCTGCTTCTGGTCCAACGTCCCCGACGTGGACTTCGCCCTCGCGGAGGACTATCCTTGGACTATGGGGCAGTTCGTCTGGACCGGATTCGACTACCTTGGAGAGCCCAGCCCGTACGACACGGACGCCTGGCCGAACCACAGCTCCATGTTCGGCATCATAGACCTTGCTTCCATCCCCAAGGACAGGTACTACCTCTTCAGGAGCGTGTGGAACAGGGATTCCGGGACTCTCCACATCCTTCCCCACTGGAACTGGCCTTCCGGTACTTCCGTTCCGGTGTTCGTCTACACGAGTTACGAATCCGCCGAGCTGTTCCTCAACGGAAAGTCGCTCGGCGTACGCAGCAAGGAGGCCGCGGCCGCTCCGACTTTAGGAGGGCAGCTGGAAGCGCTTGAGGGAAGATACAGGCTTATCTGGGACGCGGTTCCCTTTGAGCCCGGAGAACTCAAGGCCGTGGCTTACCGCGGTGGCGTGGCTGTAGATTCGGTGTCCGTGCGCACGGCAGGAGAGCCCGACCACATCGGCCTCGAGTGCTCCCGGAGCGTCCTTAAGGCCGACGGGAAGGATCTCGCCTATGTCACCGTTTCCGTACTGGACAAGGACGGGAATGTCTGCCCCATGGACTCGAGTCTCGTCAGCTTCAAGGTCCGCGGGGGGCTGTTCGGCAAGGGCGCGTATTTCCGCGCGGCCGCAAACGGCGACCCCACCTGCCTAGATCCCTTCCATGAGCCGCAGATGCACCTTTTCTCCGGGAAATGCACTGTCATTTTACAGGCATCCCGTCACAGGGGAAAGGCCGTGCTGGAAGTGTCCGCCCCGGGGCTGAGGTCCGGAAAGATCAAGGTCAGGGCGTTGTAATCATGTGAACGTCGCACTGAGGGAACGGGATCGTGATGTCGTTCTCGTTGAGCAATTTATAGACAAGTTCCTTGCACTTCTCTATATAGGCAATCCTCTCCGGCTGCAGTACATACTGCTTCACTAAAACATCCACGGAGCTGTCTCCGAAGTCGCCGAAACGGATGTGTATCCCGTAGGACGGCTCCACGACGTCACGGCCATAGGCATCCTTGGTTTTCATTGTTTCAAGCCCTTTCTCCAGCACTTCCCTTACGCGCTGGAAATCGGTGCCGTAGGCCACTCCGACCTGGATAATCGTGAGCTCGTAGGAGTTGTTCCTGGTGAGGTTGGTGAAGTTCTTGCCGAACAGCGAGGAGTTGAGGAAAGCCACCTGGGTGCCCATCGTGGTCTCCACCAGCGTCGTCTGGTAATTGATGTCCGTCACCTTGCCGCGGATTCCGTCGCACTCGATCCAGTCGCCGACTCTCAGGCGGCCGCCCATCAGCTGGATGCCGTAGATGAAGTTGTTGATGATGTCCTTAAGGGCTAGACCGACACCGGCCGACAGACCGCCGGCGATGAGTCCCATCGAACCGGTCGGGATGTTGAGGGTTATGATCACGAAGTCCGCATAGATGAACCAGACGACTATGCTTATAAGGCTGTCGCCGAGCGAGAGGTTGATCTCGTTGTTGCGTATGGACTTACGGTTGTGCTTGCGGAGGAAGCGGTGGTATTCGAAACTCCTCCAGACGGTGTGGATGGCAGTGTTCAGATAGCGGAACAGGCAGAACACGGATGCAAGGATCAGCACGTCGTAAAGCGAAATACGGAAGCCGTCCGGCCCGCCCTGATGGAAGAAGGGCTCCACGAATAACTGGCGGAACAGCTCGTTGAACTCGAAAATGTCCAGTGCCCTGTAGATGCAAAGCGGGATTGAGGTCATCACCAGCACCGGGATAATTACGTCTTTCAAAAGGTCGTAGAACCAGGAAGCGCCGAAAAGCAGTTTCTCCTTGGCCGGCCCCGAGACATAGTCGATCCGTGCCTTGTAATCCTCCACTCTCTTGTCGAGCCTGCGCTCCTTGTACAGGAGCATCAGGTCCCAGACCGTCGCTATGGCGAGAATCAGGGCCAGCTGGAAATACCACCAGGCCAGTATGATAAGCGCCAGGAATATGTATCCGGCCCAGCTTGTAATCATGGCAACCGCCGTGATCCCGAAGGACGCCCAGCCGACGATTGCGTCGGCCTTGTCCGATTTCCTTCCGTGGAGCAGGCTCGTGAAGAACTGCCACAGGGTCATCACCAGCAGAAGCGGCGGGAAGATCAGGTTCATTATGGCGTTGGGCATGAACAGGGCACGGCAGCTGATGACAAAGAGAGCCGTGCAGATTGTCGGCAGATAGTTCCTGAAGCCGTTTTTGAGCTTGTCGGGCTTGAGACGGATCAGAAGGGCCGCCGTGATCGCGGTAAGAAGCCAGAGGAAGGTGTGCAGAAGGCTTATGCCCTTGGCTATCCTTTCATCGGGCGTGGTCTCATAGCTGAGCACAATAAACAGGACGGTGCAGAGCAGCAGGGCGATGTAGCGCTTCTGCTCGGGAGCCACCGCCTTCTTCACCGGCTTCACGAAGCGGAAAACGGGCAGCAGGATCAGGGCTACAAGGCCCCAGAGGACGAAGAACACTGCCACATAAACCAGCAGCCACGCCACCGTTGCCGAATTGTTGAAACGGCTGTCGTTGCTTGGAGAATTCGTGTCGGCGCTGCCCTTCAGGAGCGTCCGCAGAGAGGCGGAACTGCTGTATTTGTCGCTTATGTCCGCCTTTATCTGCTGCCAATGCACCTCCGGATGCATGAGAATCTGCATCCACGGGGTCTGTCCTTCCACGAAAACGCTTTTCTGCAGGGTCTTGTAGTAGTCCCTGGCGTAGTCGTAGGATTCCGTCATCCTAAGCCGGGCCTCCCGGTAATGGGTGCTGTCGGCTATCACTATGTCGCGGGTCTCCGCATACATCTTCAGCAGCTCGGAGGCGTAGAAAAGGCAGGTGTCCCTGTCCACCTGGCCCTGGTCGCTCAGGATGAACGCCGGGACGCCCTCCGCAGCCGAAGTGTCCTGCACTTCCGCCGCGGCCATAATTACCTCCACCTGCTCCTGGAGCTCCTGCTGAAGGAGGCCTTCGTTCTCCATCAGGTGGGTGTCGAGCGTGTCGTTGTGGTAGGCCAGGCTGTCCGGAACGACTTCCACTTCTTTCAGCTCGGGTGGAAGACGGCGGAGCGACTCGATCAGGCGGGCGTAGCGGTTGATCTCGATGTCCAGTTTGGTGACGACACGGTCGTAGGGCGTGCGGTTCTTGTTGAAATCCTTGTACTCCTGGCTGACCTTTTCCAGCGCGTAGCTGATGTCAAAGGTGTATTCCTGCTTCTGGGAATAGAGCATCAGGGACTGCTCGTTGCACTTTTTGACGATGTCCACCATCTGCCGGTGCTGGGTCTCGTATTTTTCCCGGAGCTGCTCCTGGGTCTTGGAGATCTGAAGGTAGTCGTGGGACAGTTCGCGCCTGAGGTTGGCCAGCGTCGTGTCCAGGTTCATTCCCGTGAAAACGGCCATCGCCGGCACCGCCACGGCAAACAGTGCCACAAATATGTTCAGGAGTTTGATTTTTTTCATACGGCAAAGATAGCCAATTTGGCTAAATTTGGTATTCTGCATGGAAATATCGAAATTTGAAAGTCGGTAATTTAAATTTATTCCGCTAAAATGAAAAAGTATATATCTGTCCTTACGGCCCTTGCGCTTCTGTTTGCCTGCACTCCGGAAAACAATAAACCGGATGAACCGGAAGGACCGGGAGACGGTTCCGGTCCGGTGGAACAGGAACTCCTCTACGACGAAGTCGATGTCTCCGTCTACAAGTACCCGGGCGAGGGCGACACCATGAATCCGAACCTGATAGTCCCGGATTATGACGAAATGACTCTCGTTGACATAGACACTGAAGCCCGTACCGCGACCCTTAGATTCAGCGGCGAAGTGCCCGAATTCTACAAAGGTTCGATTATAGTGCCCGTAAAGGATGAGACGGCATATCCGATGTTCGTCCTGAACGCCCTGGTCAGCGGAAATACGGTGGGTCTCAACTGGCGCCCGGCCCAGATCGGAGAAATGTTTTTCAATACGAGCTTTGGGACGGCGAACGAATTGTTCCCCACGCGGGCCGGCGACGAAGGAAAAGGCAAACTTCAGACGGCCATTGGTGCGCTGAAGCACTTCGACTATGGTTTCATCTTCGATTTCAAGGGCGTCCAGATTGATTTCGACTCCGATGTCGAGGTCGTGATAGACAAACCGTCCTGGAAGCAGGGATTCAGCATCAACTCTACCCTGAAGACAATGAAGGCGATTTTCACCGGCACCCTGACGACCGGCGCGGTCGTCGGGCTGGAGGTGAAGGGATCCGCGAACGCCGAATACAAAAAGCCCCTGAAGAGTGAAGTCTTCAAAAGAACGGTAGTTTACGTGGTACAGGGAGTCCCCGTCCCCATAACCTATGACATAGACCTCATGGCGCAGCTTGGCATAGCGGTCCAGGGCTCCGTGAAGTTCAGCAGGGACTACACCTATGTAGGCAGGGTCCAGGTCGGAGGTACGATGGATTTCAAGGAGGGCAAATACACCCCTGCCAACTCCGTCACGTCCACTCTTACAAAGGGCGATCCAATCGCCGAGTGGGAGGGCGAAGTCCACGGCAGTGTGACCGGATCCATCTATCCCCGCATCAAGACCTATCTCGGTGAATTCAAATGGATGGGCCTGCAGACGGATTTCAAGCCCATCGTAGGGCAGATCGACGTCCACGGAAAGTACAAGGAAGGCAAGTTCCTCCACGGCTATGAGCTCATTCTCCGTTCGGAAGTCTGCCTGAACGCCTACTATCAGGAGTTTTTCGACGAAACCAAGATCCACTATCTTCTTAAAAAGGACGTCACGGGCAAATTTGAATGGAGCCGCATCAAGCAGCCGTCATCTTTCTTCAAGAAGGAGCCGGAGAAAAAGTTTCGCGGCGGATTCAATACCACCAGTAATTTCAATGTGGAGGTGCGTTCCGAGGAAGACGGGGAGGAACGTGCGACTTATCCGGAGAACGAACCCTTCTGGCTTGAAGCCGAGCCCTTGTGCTCTGTCCCCAACCCTTCACAGCTGCAGAGCATGACTTCCAAGGCCGGTGAAGACAGCTGGTACAGCTACCCGCTTGAATACACCGAGGCGGAAGAAGACGGAGACGCCGAAATTCCTCTGACCGTGAACGGCCCCGCGGGGTGCAGGTTCAAATACATCGTCCGTCTGCTCGACGGCAATGAGGAAGTCCTGACCGAAACCCCCGTAGAGTTCGAGACGGCGGTGGAGGAGTACACGATCAAGAATTCTCTCACTTCAGGCGTCAGCACCTGCACCGTAAAAGATTACGGCGGATATCTCAAGGAGGTGACCAACCTGCCCGAAGGGGTGGTCAACACCGTCACCTGGGATCACGGCTCCCTGACCGGAAGCATGTACGTTCCGGCTTACGGCGAAGTCAATATGCCACAGCCCGTGTTTATGGGCGGAGGTACCTGGCTCGCCCGCCGTCAGCCCGGCGGCACGGGTGTAGGAGACAAGTGCAACCAGATCGAAAGCTACGACTACGCATGGTGGGCCCAGGAGAACGGGCTCGGCAACACCCTGGACGGCGCCCACTTCGTGAAAGAGACTTATCACGGGCTTCCCTGCACCAAATTTTTCCATTCCGAGACCGGCACTATTATCTACTTTGAAAATATCCTCCTTTACTGGAACACCGGAGACGGTGAGATCCGTACCACCTCCCTCGAAGGAGTCGATGGCTGGTCCTACCAGTAGCCGTTTGTCATAATTCCGCAAAATTCATTAACTTGCAGCGTTATTAATTCCCCCCCCCGCGTATGAAAAAGGTGATGTACTTTCTGATGATGGCTATGATGGTCCTTGCCGTTGTTTCCTGTGAAAAGCCTAACGAGAACGACAATGAAGGCCAGACCGATCAACCCACTCAACCCGATGATCCCGTCGATCCCGATGATCCCGTCGGCCCCGATGATCCGATTCCTCCGGTGGGTATAATCGCCTATTGCAGCACGGCGGAAGCGTCTCTGGTCACGGAGGAGTCTGCACGTCTTCACGGCTCGGCTGACATTACGGGCAATGAGGGCCAGACGGTAAGCGCTTATTTCTATTATTCCGACACCTCCGGCGATGCGAGGGCCCTTAAGGCCGGAGGGCAGAAAGTCGAAGCCGGCGACATCCCCGCTGAGGGCGGCGACTTCGAAGCTGATATATCTTCCCTGCTTCCTTCCACGACGTATTACTTCGTGGCAGGATTCTCCATCGGCGAACTGGAAGTGTTCGGTGACGTGTTGTCTTTCACGACTGAGGAGCCTCAACCGACAGGCCCGAAGGCGATAGACCTCGGCATTATTATCCCCCGCGGTGACGGGACCGCCTACAAACTCCTCTGGGCGGAGTGCAACCTGGGTGCGACGGCTCCGGAAGAAGGCGGCGACTATTACGCCTGGGGCGAGACGGATTACCATTATCAGGACGGCCATCGCTTTGACAATCCTGTAGCCGACTATTTGTGGAAAGATGGAATGTTCTTGTATGACTGGGGAAGTTACAAGTGGTCGGGCTCTAACGCTATGACAGTTAAGAAATATTGTACTTCCGGCAGTTCTGATCGCTGGGCCGGATCCGGCTCTCCTGACGGCAAGGTTGTGCTGGAGTTGGAGGATGACGCCGCGCGGGCGGTGTTCGGCGAAGACTGGAGGATGCCGACGGCGAAGGAGTTTGAAGCCCTTGCCTGGTGGTGCAATCACGTATGGACCGAACAAAATGGCGTGCCCGGCATGAAGATTACCAGCACGGTCAATGGCGAGAGTATTTTTCTTCCCGCTGTCGGCTACCGGTCCTTAAGGTCGCTCTGGCACAACAGAGAGGACGAGGGATATCAAGGCTACTATTGGACGTCTTCCATCCATCCGAAAGATGCGATATACGGTTCCATCGTCAATTTGAATAATGCCGAACCTGAAAGATGTTTCCTGCCGTTGCAGAGTCGTGATTTCAACCGCTACGAAAGGAGCTGGGGGTTGCAGGTGCGCGCCGTCAAGACTGAGGAGACGCAGCCTGTCACCTCTTCCCATATGGGCCACGAGTTCGTGGATATGGGCAACGGCATCAAGATGGCGACGAAGAATATAGGAGCCGAACAGGTGGACCATCCGGGTGATTACTTTGCCTGGGGGGAGGTAAGTCAAAAGAGCGAGTACACTTGGAACAGCTATCGCTATTACGATGGTTTTACCGTAACAAGATATTTAGCGGCTACCATGTCGGAAGGCGGTTATGAGGTCATCAACCTGTATCCGGAAGATGACGCCGCCCACGTCAACTGGGGCGGTTGCTGGCGTACTCCGACGGCTGCCGAGTGGGAGACCCTTCTGAATAAGACTCAATACAGTTGGGTCTGGGAAGGAGGTGGTTTCCGGGTGACTTGCCTTGCGAACAACAACTCCATATTCCTCCCGGCGGCAGGCATCCGGCAGGATTATAACCAGTCTCCGGTCAATAAGGGCTCCTCGGCGTCTTATTGGGCCGCAGGCAAATTTGTCAGCAGCGACAGCAGGCAGATTTCGTGTTTGGCTGCCCGGTATTTTGAGGTTCCGGGTGTGACGGAGCCCCAAACAGTGATTGTGGGTGCGTGTGACCGGCGCCTGGGATTACCTGTCCGTCCTGTCTGCGACCTGTAGGCCTTGTAGGGGACCCGGGCGAAGCGATGGATTGATGTCGAGGGGGAGTGCTCCTAAAGTGACCGGAAACTGTGAAGAATCCTGCCGGAGGCAATTCCGACCCCGCAGGCGGATGCAAATCATCATGGGGCCCCGCCAGGTTGGCAAATCAACCGTCGTGAATCAGTTCTGCGACAGGTCTTTGGGCTTGCTTGTATTGAATCGGCCAGAGAACTCTCCCTCTTCGCTTTCTTCACTTTCATCGTCATCGGCCAGTCCCTTGAGCTTGGCCTTGAGCTCGGGAGCGACTACATACTTAGTCGCCTGTTCGGAGAACCTATACGTTGCACCGAAGACTTTAATTGCCTTGAACGTATTGTCGGATTCATCACTGGCTTCGAACTTGTCCAGCAATTCACCGAACTGGTTGATGGTTTCTGCCCATTTTTCCTGCGACCACTTGTCCCCTTTGGCTTCCGCCTCTTTGGCGATCTTGAGGAGTTGATCGGGAACGGACTGTTTGCATGAAACAATCGTCAGGCTGAAAACGGCGAGGAGGAGGATGGCAAACTTTCTCATAATCGTGTAATTTTGAAACTTTTGCAAGATAATGATAAAATCTTTATTTTCCATGTGGATCTGAATCAATTTCGGTGTCCGGATTTTATGCATGAAAAGTGCAAAAAACAACCAAAAGTGACCAAATGCGACCAAATTTGGGGGAGTCCAACTAATATAAGAACCCGAGCATCCAGAGAGGAAGTTTGGAGCCGTCGGGCATATCCCAGTCATCGGCAAAGATATATGAATCTGGGATTCCGGCAATTTGCGAGTAATCCTTGCCCCTGCCACCAATTTCAAACGTATATTTACCATCTACCTTGAAATCCCCCTGCGCCTTTCCGTATTCTACTGTATGGGACTCAGACAGGCTGCTGACTGCAAAACTTTCCCGGGCAGTGCCGATATCTACTTTTCCGGGTGAAAGAGCATAGAGCAGATTGGGGTTTTCCATATATACTTTGTCCGGCTTGGCAAGTTTACCCACCTTCTTTTTATCTGAGTAGAGCAGGTTCAGGACCCTGGCATCGCCCAGATACTTAAGGTATTCTACCACCGTATCCCTACCAATTTCAAAGGCAGACGCAATCTTATTTGCATTCAGTTCAAACGGGACCTCGTCGCAGATAAGCTTAATCAGTGCCTGTATCTTCCGGATATTGGATACATCCACTTTGCATATCTGAGGCAGTTCGGTCTCAATAATGTAGTTGATCATCTGCTCGATGCGCGTATGGTATTCGCCTTCTCCCTCCAGCAAAAAAGGATAGTAACCTTTTTCCAGATACTCTTTGAAAAGCGCTACAGGCCTGCACTTTGCTGTAACCATTTGCCAGAGTTCATACGGATGGGCAAGGATATCCTCCAACGCCCATTTGGGAAATTCAAGTTCGTGATAAAAGCGGAGCGATTCCCTGAATGAAAGACCTGGCATCGTGTATTTGATTGTGCGGCGTGACAGGTCTGCGTCCCCCTCTTTGAGACTGAGCAGGGATGATCCGCTTATTATCAGTTTCAATGAAGGAAACAATTCGTAAATCTCCTTTACTTCCCGGCTCCAGGCAGGCGTCCCGGGTTTATATTTGTGAATCTCATCGATTATGAGAAGTTCACCTCCTCTGATGAAAAATTCTTCGGCCAATCCTACCAGCGTCCTGGTGGAGAAATCCATTGTGTCAGCAGAACAATATAGGACAGTCCTGTCTCCGGGTTGAAATGTTTGCTTCAAGTGCTGCTTTATGAGTGTTGACTTTCCAACGCCCTTTGCCCCAATAATGCTGATTATCTGAGCATTCCAGTGAATCTGGTCCATTTGTTCCCGAATAATGCCCATTGATACATTCGCGAGGAGCCGGTCGTGTTTTCTGAATAGAGTATCCATATATCGGTCTGTTTAACGTCACAAAGATAATAAAAGTGTTGCGCGCAAACAACATTTTTTGTAAAAAATGCTGACTATATAATGCAATTGTAGCCTTTATCGAAAGTCAAAATGAATAAAAATTGTGGTCAAATGTGGCCGGTTGTTGGAAGTTGTGGTCAAAACGTGGTCAAGGATCAATAGCATCGACGGACGCCCGTTCAGGGAAGATTCAGGAAAAAGCATTAACTTTGATAGTCATTCAATCTAGTTAAGATGAAACAGGTTCTTGGATACTTTCTTGGCTTTGCCATTTTTATCGCAGGGATTCCGGCCTTGATGTGGCTGGTTTCCGGGATGCCTGCACTTGCGGACATTCCCATGGGTCGTCTGTATTTATCGGCCCTGATTGCCCTTGCCGGGCTCTTGCTCAGCGTGTGGAGTATCGTTTATATGAAACGCGTCGGGAAAGGCAATCCTTTTGATGCGATGGGACACGAGGTGGCACCGAGGACCAGGCACCTGATGACGGACGGGCCATATAAGATGTCCCGGAACCCTATGCTGTCAGGGACTTATCTTTATTATGCCGGTGTTGTCGTTGCCCTTTGGACCTGGTGGGCTCTTCTGGTTTTTGCTGCCGTGGCCGGTATGATGATGTTTCAGGTTCTCTCGGAAGAGAAGCGCCTGGAGGCCGATTTCGGGGAAGAAGTCTGCTTCTGATACCCGGGCTGGGGGTATCATATGAGATATTCCTCCCGCTGATCGATATCCTGAAAGACCAGTTCCATATCGTTGCCGCCGGAATTGACGGCTTCCTTCTGGGGAAGGAATCGGCCTTTACTTCCGTTGACGACCAGGCAGGGCAGATTATTGAATACGTTCAGGAGAACCTGGGAGGTCACTTGGATTGTGCTTATGGTTTGTCGCTGGGCGGAAAGATTCTTTCACGTGTGCTTGAGCGCCGTGAGATTGTCATCGATCACGCCATTATGGATGCCGCTCCCTTATTGCCATTGCCCAAATGGCTGGTGGATCCCCTTCGCTACTATCAGAGCCTTAATGTCTGGACCTGTTACCACTGGACCGGCTTCTGGCGGTGGGTGTTCCATTCCCATTACTTCGATGTGCT
>CADAXR010000061.1 GCA_902791945.1 uncultured Bacteroidia bacterium | reverse complement strand
AGCGCAATATATATCCACAAACTACACCGTTGAATCGAAGTGATGACCTATAACTCAACTTCTTTCCGAATCATTTGGAAAATCCATAAGAATAGATAAGGTTTTTTGTTGAAGCTGCGCTGTGGCGTGAGGGAAGGATGGATATATCCTAAAAGATGCATATATTTGCATAGAAAGTGTTGAACTAAGGGATAGGGAAGAAGTATTTCTCGTGGCTCAAATCAAGAACATAGTATTCCTCAAGGATAAATCCGGAGCGTTCAAGCTTCGTGATGATTTGAAGTCGTTTGGCTATGATGAGCGGCTTGGACAGTTCTATGTGCAGTTTAAAAAGGGAGAGAAATATCTGTACTATAAACCTTCCAATGTGGATGTGGCGGAATATACACGACAGCTGGATCCACCATTCCGGATAATGCGAAAAGAGGACGGGGATGTGTTCTTTAATGTGCTCGGAGTTCGTGTTTATAAGGGCAAGGAAAATACGGCTTATCGTGTCATTTTTGAAAACGGGACGGCCAGGAATTATCCTGCTGATTATGTCCTTGTCGAAGAGCATATCGACGACTATCGTTCCATCAACGTTTGGGAGTATCTGAATGAGGTCGCAAAGTACAATGTTATACCGGTTGATGATGATACGACAGTAAGTTTGGCGGACAAGTATTCCAAGATGGAGTTTGTGGCCAAGAACTCGCTTCTGGAAGCTTATCTGAATGTAGAATCGTATGGAAATCATTCCAGCGCCAAGAGTGCGCCAATATTCCCTTTTGGTTGTAACAGAAGCCAGTATAAAGCAGTAAAAAATGCCCTGGAAAACCCTCTGAGTATAATTCAAGGCCCTCCAGGGACAGGGAAGACGCAAACCATTCTGAATATTCTGGCCAACCTGCTTCTTGAAGGGAAGACGATGGAAGTCGTGTCCAATAATAACTCTGCCGTCGAGAATGTAAAAGAGAAGTTGGAGACTGCAGGGTTTGACTTCATTTGTGCCCAACTTGGCCGTGCTAGCAACAAGAAAGCATTTTTAGAGAATCAGACAGGGACTTTCCCTGACATGGATTCCTGGAAATTGGATAACTCGAAGGAAATCCGTCAGGAGGCGGTCGCTCTGTCCAAGGAATTGCAAGGATTGTATAAATGTCAGGAGACTCTGGCGATATCTTCTGAGAAGCTTTCTGAGTACAAGCTTCAACTTGAGCGCTTCTCCAAGAAGTATCAGGCAGAAAAGAGACAATGGCCTGTTAAAACGCTTGAAAAGTATCTCCTGATTTGTAGTTATGAGCTGGAGCGTAAGCATCGTCTTTCGTGGTGGACCCGTTTAAGACTGCGTTATCATCGGCTTCCAATTTCGGAAGAAACCACGGATATCCTTAATTTTCTGCTTATCACTGCGAAGATTGATAATCTTGAAAAACAATGCAAGCTGTACAGTGTTCAGGTGCAGGATATTGATGCTAAAAATACAAGACTGAGAAATCTCTCCGAGCGTATACTTAAGGACCATTTGTACAGGAAATATGGCGGCAAGAAAGAAAGAAAAGTTTTCTCCGCAGATGATATTTACCTGAAGACCAGGGAATTGTTACAGGAGTATCCGGTTGTCCTGAGTACAACCTTCTCTGCAACCTCCAATATCAACACAGGCTACAAGTTTGATTATCTGATAATGGATGAGGCATCGCAGGTGGACATTGCGGCAGGTGCATTAGCGTTGAGTTGTGCGAGGAATGCGGTCATTGTCGGAGATTTGAAACAGCTCCCCAATGTTGTGGATTCCCATACGGAGGAGATTGTCGGTGCCATTTTTGCCAAATATAATATAGCGGAAGCATACAGATACTCTTCAAATAGTTTTTTGTCCTCAATCTGCACTCTGTATCCAAACATCCCCCAGGTACTATTACGGGAACATTATCGTTGTGATCCTCTGATAATTGGCTTCTGCAGCAAGCAGTTCTACAATGGCGAACTGATTCCGATGAAAAAGGGCGGCGCCGAATTCGCTCCTGTCCGGGTGGTAAGGACAGTAAAAGGGAATCATGCAAGAGGAACCGTCAACTACCGTCAGGTGGATACCATCATGCAGGAAATCCTTCCTGCGCTGGAAGAATTGTTCTCGGATATCGGCATTATAGCACCGTATAACAATCAGGTGAACGCCTTGCAATCTGCTATTGAAGCATCAGGGCGCAATTATGTCGCCGCTACCGTTCATAAATTTCAGGGACGAGAGGATGATGCCATCGTACTGTCGACGGTCGATAATCAAATCCAGGAGTTTACAGATGACCCGCATCTGCTGAATGTTGCGGTTTCAAGGGCCAGGAAGCAATTCACCCTGGTTGTATCGGCCGGTGAACAGCCTGATTCTAATATTCGAGACCTTATTGATTATATAGAATATTATCAGGGAAGTGCTGCGGAGAGCGAAATTTCCTCCATCTATGATCTCCTCTATGAAGAATATACCCGGGAACTGCTCAACTTTTACAAGACGCATAGCAGAGTTTCTGAATATGATTCCGAGAATCTGACTTACTGGGCTATACATGATACCATCAAGGAGATGGGCTTCCGGCATCTTAAGATACTTATGCACTATCCTCTGCGACATTTAATCACAGCTGCCTCTAAACTCACGTCGGAGCAATGGGATTACGCTTCGCGCTCGTGGACACATATTGATTTTTTGATCTATGATACAGTCACGCATAAGGCGATCCTTGCTGTTGAAGTTGATGGGACTCAATTTCATAAAGCAGGGTCAAGACAAAGTGAACGTGATGCGATTAAGGACTCCGTCCTGGAATCTATTGGACTACCTCTACTTAGGCTGAGCACCAACGGCTCTCAAGAGAAGAAGAAGATTTCCCATGCATTGTCTAATCTGATTGGTTTCTCTATAAGTTAGCTGCGCTGTGGCGTGAGGTGGGCGGGGGCGTGGCCGCCCTCGGCCTCGGGAAGAGGGAGGGGCCCGCTGGAGACAAGTTATCGCGGAACGCGATGACGATGGCTACAGTGGGAGGGTACGGAGTGGAGCGTAGCGGAACGGAGCCCCCCGGCCACCTTACGCCACAGCGGAGCGGGGAGAGAGATTTTGCCACCTGCCGGTGCCATCTCTCGCAAGCTCGGGTCTCGACTGTGCTCGAAATGACTGGAAAATATCGGCAATTATACTTGCGCCGTTCCGCGATTATTCCTATCTTTGTTTTACAGCAATATGGTCGTTGAATCGGCCGGTAATGAAACCAGGAGCAGGGCCGTTCCACTCTGATGGCGCTCCCTTCACAATGAATATTTTATCATTCCGATTACCCGGAACTCGTCCGGGTTATCGTTATGTTTCATATGTAAAACAGATTAACCTATTAAAATAAAGCAGTTTATGAAAAACAAAGATGAAATTATCGTTAATGATGTAGTCATAAGGACTATGAGAATGAACGGTGTTGACTTTATTAGCATTACCGATATTGCTAAACTAAAGAACGTCACAGATCCCAACGGTGTTGTCGCTAATTGGATGCGAAATCGAAACACTATCGAATTCCTGGGACTTTGGGAGTCTCTTTATAATCCAAAGTTTAACCCCCTCGAATTCGAGGGGTTTAGAAAGCAAGCAGGCTTGAATGCATTTACTTTGTCGCCGTCAAGATGGGAAGATGCGACTCAGGCCATAGGACTTCATTCTCAAGCCGGACGATATGGGGGCACATATGCTCAACCGGACATTGCTTTTGAATTTGCCACATGGATTTCTGTGGAGTTTCGTCTGTATCTTGTGAAAGAATTCCAGCGCCTAAAAGCTGAAGAGCAGAAGCAAATGGGCTGGACTGCAAAACGGGAGCTGTCAAAGATAAACTATCGTATCCACACTGATGCCATTCAGCACAACTTGATTCCCCAGGAAGTGACTCCTGAGCAGGCGGGCTTCATCTACGCTGAAGAAGCAGATGTTCTAAATGTCGCTTTGTTTGGTATGACGGCCAGGCAGTGGAGGGAGTCCAACCCGAATCTGAAAGGCAATATTAGGGATTATGCGACTATCAATGAGCTGATATGCCTGTCGAATATGGAAAGTATCAACTCCGTGCTAATTAATGACGGTGTGCCGCAAGGTGAAAGGTTGATAAAGTTGAACCGGATTGCTATCCAGCAAATGATAGTTCTTCAAGGGGACAACAATAGGCATTTGCTAAAGGATTCAACATGTGCAAAAATTGCACAAGTTCAATGCTCGAGCAGGCCAAAGACGCGATAATGGCATTTGAGCGTGCTCTACATCATTTTCGTGAGCTCACGAAAATGATTATATTTGTCCGAGAGTCCGGAACCATTTACATTATATATGAAGAAGTTATTACTTTCCGCGATGGTGGTGGGGATGGCGATGATGGGGGCGTGCGGGCAAAATAGGAAAGGGGATATGAAGACACTTGTTGCGTATTTTTCCGCTACCGGGACGACGGAGGCGGTGGCGAGGCAGCTGGCCGAGGTGGCCGGGGCGGATCTGTATGAGATCAAGCCAGAGGTGAAGTACACCGACGCGGATCTGGACTGGAGGAACAAGCAGTCCAGGAGTAGCGTGGAGATGGCGGACAAGAGTTCGCGGCCGGCGTTTGTGAAGGACCTGAAGGATGCCGGGAGCTATGACGTGATCTATATCGGTTTTCCGATATGGTGGTACACTGCGCCGACGATAATCAATTCATTTATCGAGGAATACGGCTTCGAAGGGAAGACGGTGATCCTGTTCGCCACCTCCGGCAGCAGCGACATCACCGGCGCTGACAAGCAGTTCCACGCGCAGTACCCGGCGATCAATTGGAAGCCGGGGAAACTGCTGAATGGGGCGACACAAAAGACACTGGAAGATTTCTCCGCTCACTCCGCTCGGTCGAAATGACAAGTTTTTCCAAAAAAAATTGTATCTTTGTCGGTTGTTTGTAAAAACAGTTGACGTGAACATTTTTTACCTAGCCTTTAAGGGGTACATTCGCTTCATGTGCGAGAATGTGTACTACAAGGACACGTACTGCATTGGAAGAGAGAATGTTCCTGAGAACGGGACGCCCGTTCTCATTGCGTCGGATCACCAGAATGCGCTGAACGACGCCCTAGGAATCCTTCTTAACATCAACGACCGCAAGGTCCATTTCATCGTACGCGCAAACGTCTTCCTCCTCGGGAAGTTCGCCAATACCTTCCTCCGTTCCATCGGTCTTCTGCCCGCCTTCAGGATGGGCTACGAAGGTCTCGAAGCCGTCTCCAACAACGGCGCGACCTTCCGCGACTCGGAGAAGGAACTCTGCGACGGCAGCACAGTCGTCATCTACCCGGAAGCCGGCCACCAGAACAAGCACTGGCTCGGCAACTTCTCCTTCGGATACACCAGGATGGCCTTCGAGGCCGCCGAGATGTCCGATTTCGAGAAGGACATCATAGTGCTTCCGGCGTGCAACCACTATTCGGAGTACTGCGACTTCCGCAGCAGCATCCTCATCCGTTTCGGCGAGCCTATCCACCTGCAGCAGTTCTACGAACTCTACAAAGAGAAGCCGAGGACGGCGCAGAGGGAGCTCAACAAACTCGTCCGGGCGCAGATCAAGAGCATGATGCTCGACATCGAGGATGTGGGCAACTACGAGGCCATCGATTACATCCGTACCTCAGAGTTCGGAGATCAGTATGCAATCGCTTCGGGTGCCGATCCGGACAAGCTTCCGGAGAAACTCGAGAGCGACAAAAAACTCGTCGCGACCCTTGCGAAGGCGGAGACATCTAAACTCTATGAAGACGTGACGAGAGTCGTCGACTTCTTCAAAAAGCGCAGGTTCAGGGACAGGAACGTCGCCAAGGCCCCTTCGGCCCTCAGCGTCGTGCTCCGTTTCATAGGCCTTCTGCTCCTGTCGCCCGTGGCGCTTGCATGCGTGTGGCCGTCGGTGCCGGTGTGGATAATCCCGCGCCGCCTGGCCATAAAGACCGAGGACCCGATGTACAACGGCTCGTTCCTCATCGCAGTGACGGTGCTCTTCACATTCCCGATATTCGGGCTCATCACCCTGCTGACACTCGGACTGACAGTCGGCTGGTGGTGGGGAGTGCTTGCAGTGCTGCTCTTCCCGGTGGTCTGCTACTTTGAGTGGGCGTGGTGCTACTGGTGCAGGGAGCTCTTCCGCGACATCCGTGCCAGGAAGGCTGCCCGCAGCGCCGAAGGTAAAGAAGTGCTTGAATTAAGAAAAGATATATTCAATAGATTGAAAGAAATATGCAAAAGCGAGTAGTCATAACCGGTATGGGAATCTGGTCCTGCCTCGGCACGACCCTTGACGAAGTGGCGAAATCCCTTTACGAGGGCCGCTCGGGCATCGTTTTCGACCAGCTGAGGAAGGATATGGGCTTCCGTTCGGCGCTGACCGGAAAGGTCGCGCTGCCGGACCTCAAAGGCGAGCTTTCGCGCGCCCAGAGAGTGTTCATGCCGGAGCAGGCGATGTACGCCTATTGCGCGACCCGTGACGCCCTTCTCGACGCCGGTGTCGATGCAGATTACCTTGCCGCCAACGAAGTCGGTCTCCTCTATGGAAACGACTCCTCGACCGTCCCCGTAGTCAACGCGGTGGACACCATGAGGGAGAAAAAAGACACCACCCTCTGCGGCAGCGGAGCCATCTTCCAGTCGATGAACTCGACTGTCACGATGAACCTCGACTGTATCTTTAAATTAAAAGGTATAAACCTTACAGTGTCAGGCGCTTGCGCCAGTGGCTCCCACGCCATCGGCCTCGGCGCTCTCCTCATCCAGAACGGCCTTCAGGAGATGGTCGTCTGCGGAGGCGCGCAGGAAGTGAACCCCTTCTGCGTCGGCTCCTTCGACGGCATCTCGGCCTTCTCGACAAGGGAGAGCGAGCCCGAGAAGGCAAGCCGCCCCTTCGACCGCGACCGCGACGGGCTCATCCCGAGCGGCGGCGCTGCGACCGTGATCATCGAGAGCTATGAATCCGCCGTTCGCCGCGGTGCGCACATCTACGGCGAAGTCCTCGGATACGGCTTCTCCGGCAACGGAGACCACATCTCCTCGCCTAACGTCGACGGCCCCGTCCGTTCGCTCGAAATGGCGGTGCGCCGCGCAGGCATCTCCGTCGGCGACATCGGTTACATCAACGCCCACGCAACGTCGACCCATGTCGGCGACGCCAACGAAGCCAAGGCCATCCGTCGCGTCTTCGGCGACCGCACCGTCGAGGTCACGAGCACCAAGTCGCAGACCGGCCACGAAATGTGGATGGCCGGCGCCAGCGAAGTGATCTACTCGATGCTTATGATGAAGCGCGGGTTCATCGCCCCGAACCTCAACTTCGAGAACCCTGACGAGGACTCCGAAGGGCTGCTGATCCCCTCGAAGAGGATAGAGAAGCACTTCGACCTGTTCCTCTCCAACTCCTTCGGTTTCGGAGGCACCAACTCAACCCTTGTGATACGTAATATCTAAATCTTACAATAATGACAAAAGAAGAATTTATCGCGAAGATAAACGCCGCTCTCGCGGAAGAATTCGAAGTAGAAGAATCAGTCCTCACCCCTGAAGCTCCCATCAAAGAGACCCTCGAGCTCGACAGCCTCAGCTTCGTCGACCTCATCGCACTCGTGGAGTCCGTCTCGGGCGTTAAAGTCGCCGGCACCGAAGTGGCCAAGATTGCCACCTTCGGCGAGCTCTACGACTTCGTCTACGAGAGGATGTAATTTCCTACAGAAGCGTTGACGGCATCCTTCCCAGGACGGCTCCGGCCGTGAGGAAGGATGTCATACTTGTGCCCAGGATGCCGTGGAGGTTGAGATTCTGTCCCGTGAGGAACAGATTCGGGACCGGCGTCCTCGGGGAGATGACGCTTCCGAGCGGATTGCGCCAGTCCTTCATGATACCGTAGGCGGAGCCCCCTTCGGACGCGGTGTAATCGCGCCAGGAAAGGGGAGTGCTGGTCCAGATGCCTTCCACGGCGTCTTTGAGGCCGGGAAGCCCCGTCTCCGCCAGGTCCAGACATTCAGATGCCTTGCTCTCTTTGAGGGCAAGGTATTTTTGTCCGCGGCGGCCGACGCGGGTCCCGTCCCACTCATCGCTGATCGGCATAGGGGAGAGAAGGTCTACGGCCTTGGCGGAGCCGTCGGGCCAGGTCTCGGGGTAGAAATGGATCATCACCGACCCGGTCTTCTCCGGGACGGGGCCCCAGAGGTCCGCCTCAGGAGAGTGGACGAAAATATTGCGCCCCCGGTAGGGGATGGCGCCTTCCTTGAGGAGGATGTTGGCGGTGAACATGCCGGCGGAGTTCTTGAGGGAAGAGATCCTCCGGCGGTAGATCTTCCTCACGCCGGAATCTTCTCCGAGAAGGGAGAAAAGGGCGACGGGGTGGATGTCGGAGATGAAAACGTCGGCTTCTATGCGCTCGCCGCTTTCGAGCCCGACGGCCTTGACCAGGCCGTCCTCCTCGAAGATGCGGGCGACTCCTGCGCCGGTACGCACCCTGCCGCTGATCTGCGAGGCGAGCTTCTCTACGATGGCAGGGCCTCCGCCTCTCAGGCGGTGGCTGCTGCAGATGAATGAATTGCTTATCTGGGCGAAAATGTAGAGGGGGAGAGTCTCCCTGTCGAGCTGGAGCTTGAGCGAAGTCCCGGAAAGCACCTGGCGGAGAAGCGGGTCTTCCGTGCAGGAGCACAGGAAATCCCACGCGCCCTCCGCAAAGGCGGGGTTCATCTCGCCCTTGAAGGCGTTGAAAATATGGTCCCCGATGTCGCGGAACTTCGCCGTGAGCTTCTCAAGGCCGGCCTTTTCGGAGGGAAAGCGCTCCGAAAGCGCCTCTACGAACCTCTTATGTCCCATCGCAAAGGGAAAGCGCTCGCCGCCGATCACGACCTCGTCGAAGCACTCCTCGTCCATCTTCACCCACGGGAGATCCAGCAGGCCAAAGTAGCGGAACAGCGGGTGCAGCGGCCCTCCCTCCTCGATACCGCCCACATAGTGGAAGCCGGTGTCGAAACGGAAGCCGCCCCTTGTGAAGCCCTGAAGGCATCCTCCCGCCTGCAATCCCTTCTCCAACACGGTCACATCATACCCCTCCTTCGAGAGAATCACCCCGCACTCCAGACCCCCGAGCCCTGAGCCTATAATAACTGCTTTTTTCATTTCCATAAATCCGTAGCAATATACGAATAATTTACTTATATTTGTTAGCTATGAAAAAGACATTTTTAGCGTTTGACTGCGGTGCGACCTCGGGAAGAGCGATTCTCGCTACGTTTGAGGACGGGGCGTTCAAGATGGAGGAGGTCTACCGGTTTCCGAGCGGGATAATAGAGCTCGGGGGCAAATACTACTGGGACATAATGGCGATCTACAGCCACTTTCTCGAGTGCCTCGGCAAGCTCGGGAGGGAAGGCGTAGCGATCGACTCCATAGGCATAGACACCTGGGGAGTCGATTTCGGCTTCGTGGCCGACGACGGCGCCCTTCTGGGGAGCCCCAGGGCCTACAGGGACCCGTACACTACGGGGATCCCTGAGGAAGTGTTCGGGATCATCCCGCGGAGCGAGCTGTATGCCGCGACCGGGATCCAGATCCTGCCGTTCAACTCCGTGTTCCAGCTGTACGCCCAGACGAAAGAGGATTTCGCGCCGCTGCGCTATGCGTCATCCATCCTGTTCGTCCCTGACCTCCTGTCGTATATGCTGACAGGGGAGAAGGTCTGCGAGTACACCATCGCTTCGACCTCCGGGATGATGGACCAGCGGACCCGCAGCTTCGACAAGGGCCTTCTCGCGCGGCTCGGAATCCGGAGCGACGTGCTTCCGGAGATAGTCCAGCCGGGGAGCGGCGTCGGGCTTCTCCGTGAGGAGATAGCCGCATCCTGCGGCCTGCCGCAGATTCCCGTCGTCGCGGTCGCGGGCCACGACACCGCTTCGGCGATCGCCGCAGTCCCCGCGGCTGACGAAAAGTTCGCTTATCTCAGCAGCGGCACATGGAGCCTTATGGGCATCGAAGTGCCGTCTCCTATAATAAATGAAGAGTCCGCGAGGCTCAACTTCACCAACGAAGGCGGCATCGAAGGGACGACCCGTTTCCTCAAAAACATCACCGGGATGTGGCTCCTCGAGCAGTGCCGGAAGGCCTGGAAGGCCGCCGGCAGGGAGTATTCCTACGCCGAGCTCGTCAAAATGGCGGAAGCGGAAGCCGCTTTCCCCGGCCGTATAAACCCGGACGACCCCCGTTTCGCGAACCCCGCCGACATGGCCGCGGAAATCCAGGCCGCCGTCGGGAAGCCTCTTTCCGACAGCGAGATCGTTTCCTGCATCTACCATTCCCTTGCGGACCGCTACAAAGAGGTCCTCGGAATGCTGCAGGACTTCGCCCCGTTCAGGATAGAAAAGCTTCACATCATAGGCGGCGGCTCGGCCAACGGGCTGCTGAACCAGTGGACCGCGGATGCGATAGGGCTGCCCGTCGTGGCAGGCCCGACGGAAGCGACCGCAATAGGCAACCTGATGGTCCAGGCGAAGGCCGCGGGCCTTGTCGCCGACCGCTGGGAGATGCGGCGCATGATAGCCTCCGCCTTCTCAGTGAAGACATTTACTCCGAACAACTAAACATTTCACCGATATGAAAGAAGCTCAGATCCTCAAAGCTTACGAGATTGCCAGGGAGCGCTACGCGGCCCTCGGTGTCGACACCGACAAGGCCATCGAGCGCCTTGAAAAACTCCAGATCTCCCTCCACTGCTGGCAGACCGACGACGTAGTCGGCTTCGAGCGCGGAGACGCCCTTTCCGGCGGCATCCAGACGACCGGCAACTATCCCGGCCGTGCGCGCAACATCGACGAGGTGCGCGCAGACCTTGAGTTCGTCAAGACCCTCCTCGCCGGCAACCACCGTGTCAACCTCCACGAAATCTACGGCGACTTCGGCGGAAAATTCGTCGACCGCGACGAGGTGGGCCCCGAGCACTTCCAAAGCTGG
Source organism: uncultured Bacteroidia bacterium (assembly GCA_902791945.1). Classification (GTDB taxonomy): domain Bacteria; phylum Bacteroidota; class Bacteroidia; order Bacteroidales; family UBA932; genus Cryptobacteroides. The sequence continues at coordinate 943 of CADAXR010000061.1, read as the reverse complement.
ATCGACTGGGCAAAGGCCAACAACTTCAAGCTCGACTTCAACTCGACGTCCTTCTCGCACCCCAAGAGCGGCGACCTTTCGCTCTCGAACCCCGACCCCGCGATCCGCGAGTTCTGGATTGAGCACACCAAGCGCTGCCGCCGCATCGCCGATGCGATGGGCAAGGCTCAGGGCGACCCCTGTATCATGAATATCTGGGTCCACGACGGCTCCAAGGACCTCACGGTCAACCGTAAATACTATCGCGAACTCCTCGCGGCCTCCCTCGACGAGATCCTCGCCGAGAAGCTTCCGGACATGAAGTCCTGCGTCGAGGCCAAGCTCTTCGGCATCGGCCTCGAGAGCTACACGGTGGGCTCGATGGACTTCTTCGAGGGCTACTGCGCGACCCGCAAAGTCATCTACACCCTCGACACCGGCCACTATGAGCCGACAGAAAATGTCGCCGACAAGGTGGCCTCGCTCCTTCTTTTCGTGCCCGAGCTCATGCTCCACGTGAGCCGCCCCGTCAGGTGGGACTCCGACCACGTGACGATCATGAACGACCAGACCGCGGATCTCTTCAAGGAGATCGTGAGGGCGGACGGTCTCGACCGTTCCCACGTCGGTCTCGACTACTTCGACGCGAGTATCAACCGCATCGGCGCCTACATCATCGGCACCAGGGCGACCCAGAAGTGCATCCTCAGCGCTCTCCTGGAGCCCCTCGCGAAGCTTCGTGAATACGAAGCCGCCGGCCAGGGCTTCCAGCGCCTCGCCCTCCTCGAAGAGGCGAAGACGCTGCCTTTCGGCGCCGTGTTCGACTATTTCAACTACAAGAACGGCGCTCCTGTCGGTGAGGAGTTCATTGGCAAGATCGAGGAGTACGAGAAGAATGTGACCTCGAAGAGGTAGAGTATGGATTCTATATTGAAAAACAGGCCGGCGCTGAAGGCGGAGGTGG
>CADAXR010000060.1 GCA_902791945.1 uncultured Bacteroidia bacterium | reverse complement strand
CGGATTATGGCGGAGAGGACAGTAGAGTCGTGCTCCTTGAGGACCTTGACGTTGAGGAGGCCGTTTCCGTTGACGGTGCCGGCGAAAACTTCGGCGCCGCTCTGCTTGAGGACGGGCGCGGACTCGCCGGTGAGGAGAGTCTCGTCGACTTCGGAGAAGCCGGTCGTGACTACTCCGTCAACGGTAATCCTCTCCCCGGGATGGATAATTACCACATCTCACGGGTGTACGCTCTCAATGGGGACGACGCTCTCCTCGACGACGGGAGTCCCCTCCTCGACGACGACCTTGCGGAGGGTCACGGTCTTCGGCTGAAGGCCCGTGAGCCCCTTTACCGCGGCGGCGGTCCCCTGCTTCGCCTTTTCCTCGAGATAACGGCCGACGAGGATGAAGGCTGTTATCATAGACGCGGACTCGAAATATGTGTGGGGCTCGAGGCCGCGGGAGGAAAGAATCGACGGGAAAATGCTTATTACGAGCGAATAGAGGAAGGATATCGAGACCGAAAGGGCCACGAGGGTGTCCATCGAGGCGCTCTTTTTCTTAAGCTGCTTCCAGGCCGTGACGAAGAAACGGCGGCCGGCGTAAAGCGAGACGAGGGTGAGGACGACAAGAACCCCGTTTTTGAAGGGGAATGGATTGAAGCCCATCGAGATGACTGCCACGACGACAGCCACGACGACGGCGAGGAGCATATCGGTGCGGAGCGCTTTGAGGAAGCGCTCCCGCGATCGGTCGGCCTCGTCTTCCAGTTCGTCTTCCGTGCCCTCGACGATGAGCTCGTAGCCGGCGTCACGCACGGCCTGTCTGATGCTCTCGGGGGTGCATACGGAGGGGTCGTAGTCGACTTTGGCGGCAGAGGCCGCGAGGCTGACGCTGACGGCGCGGACGCCCTTGTGGGCGCGGATTGCGCCCTCAACCCGGGCGACGCATGCGGCGCAGCCCATGCCCTCGACGGGGAAATATCTTCTTGCCGATGCCATTATCTGTTGTATTTTTCTGCCTGCTCCGCGATGAGGGCGGCGTCGTCAAAATAGTTGATCTTCATAGCGTCCTTCATCTCGTGGAGGGTCTTCGCGGCGACGGCGCAAGCCTTCTCGCTGCCCTTGCGGAGGATCTCATAGACGCCGGGGATGTCCTTCTCCCAGCGGGCGCGGCGCTCACGGATAGGCGCAAGACGGTCCTCAAGTACGGCGAGGAGGAATTTCTTGCACTTGACATCGCCGAGGCCTCCCCTGCGATAGTGGTCCTTGACCTCGTCGAGGCTGCCATACTCGGGCCAGAAACGGGGGAAGTCCTCAGGCTCGGCGAAGGCGTCGAGATAGGTAAACACGCAGTTGCCCTCGACCTTGCCGGGGTCCTCGACCTTGAGGTGTCCGGGGTCGGTGAACATGCTCATGACCTTCTTCTTGACCTCTGCCGGGTCGTCGGCGAGGTAGATGCAGTTGCCGAGCGACTTTGACATCTTGGCCTTGCCGTCGGTGCCGGGAAGACGGCGGCAGACGGACTTTGAAGGAAGGAGGATTTCCGGCTCCACGAGGACGGGGCCGTAGATGGTGTTGAAACTGCGGACGATCTCGCGGCACTGTTCGAGCATCGGCTCCTGGTCCTCGCCGACGGGAACCGTCGTCGCCTTGCAGAAGCAGATGTCGGCGGCCTGGCTTATGGGATACGTGAAAAAGCCGACGGGGACACCGCTGCCGAAAGCCTGCTGCTCGCCGCCCTCCTCGCCGAAACCGCGCATGCGGATTTCGGTCTTGACGGTAGGGTTGCGCTGGAGGCGCGCCACGGTGACGAGGTTCGAGAAGAACTGCGTCATCTCGTGGAGCTGGGGGACCATCGACTGGATGAAGATGGTCACCTTCTCCGGGTCGAGGCCGACGGAAAGGTAGTCGAGAGCCACCTCGATGACGTTCTGGCGGACCTTTTCTGGGTTCGCCGCATTGTCCGTCAGGGCCTGCACGTCGGCTATGAAGACGAACATCTCGTCATAGCCTCCCTTTTCCTGCAGCGCCACCCTTTCCCTGAGGGATCCGACATAATGGCCGAGGTGAAGCCTTCCTGTGGGCCTGTCGCCCGTGAGTATGATTTTTCCCATTGCTTTTTTATACTTTCAAAAGTTTACAAATGTAGCAATTATTTGGTGAAAATGTGTAAATTTGCCTCGCCTTACTGAACAGGACAAAATTATAAACCTTATAAATTATGGTATCTTTCAAAGAACTTGGTCTTGTGAACACCCGCGAGATGTTCGCTAAGGCCGTCAAAGGCGGTTACGCCATCCCTGCGTTCAATTTCAACAACATGGAGCAGCTCCAGGCCATCATCCAGGCCGCCGCGGAGACTAAGTCCCCGGTTATCCTCCAGGTTTCCAAGGGCGCGCGCAACTACGCCAACCAGACGCTTCTCCGCTACATGGCCGAAGGCGCAGTCGAATACGCCAAGGAGCTTGGCTGGGAGCACCCCCAGATCTGCCTCCACCTCGACCACGGCGACAGCTTCGAGCTCTGCAAGAGCTGTGTCGATATGGGCTTCTCTTCCGTTATGATCGACGCATCCTCCCTTCCTTATGAGGAGAACATCGCCCTCTCCAAGAAGGTCGCCGACTACGCTCACCAGTTCGACGTGACCGTCGAGGCCGAGCTCGGTGTCCTCGCCGGTGTCGAAGACGAGGTCTCCGCCGAGGAGTCCCACTACACCCGTCCCGAGGAAGTCATCGACTTCGCAAAGCGCACCGGCTGCGACTCCCTCGCCATCTCCGTCGGCACCTCCCACGGCGCCTACAAGTTCAAGCCCGAGCAGTGCACCCGCGACCCGAAGACCGGCCGCCTCGTGCCTCCGCCGCTTGCTTTCGACGTTCTCCACGAGATTGAGAAGAAGCTCCCCGGCTTCCCCATCGTTCTCCACGGCTCTTCCTCAGTGCCCCAGGAATACGTCGACATCATCAACGAGTACGGCGGCAACCTGCCCGACGCAGTCGGCATCCCCGAGGAGCAGCTCCGCGAGGCCTCCCGCAGCGCAGTGTGCAAGATCAACATCGACTCCGACAGCCGTCTCGCGATGACCGCCGCCGTCCGCAAGGTCTTCCACGACAAGCCCGGCGAGTTCGACCCGCGCAAATACCTCGGTCCCGCCCGTGACGAGATGAAAAAGCTCTACATGCACAAGATCGTCAACGTCCTCGGCTCCGACGGCAAAGCTCTGTAAGCCACAGCTATTAAAAACAATCAGCCTCTGCGGAATCCGTGGAGGCTGATTTGTTTAATTAAAAGAGGACGCGGGTCTCCTGCAAAAGGATTTCGGGGCTGAAGCAGGGCGGGGCGTCCTCGGGTATCGTACGACAGCGCAAATATATCGTCAGGGCGGGGGAATTTGCAAGTGCGGAAGAGTTTCCGGGAACATTTATTTATGTTTTTTATAATAGTTTTTATGTTTTTTATAATTTTGTCATTATGAACATAGAAACTGAACGTAAATTTCTTGTCCGGGACTCTTCTTACAAAGATTTTGAGACCGGCTCCCATCTGATAAAACAAGGCTACATCGCCCACGACAGCGGCAACACCGTGCGCGTCCGTATCCTGGACGAGAAGGGCATCCTGACAATAAAGGGGCCCTCCGGCCCGGACGGGCTCAGCCGCAAGGAGTGGGAGATGGAAATCCCCCTCTCCGATGCGGAGGACCTCTTCACCCTCTGCAAGGGGGGAAGGGTCGAGAAGCGTCGCCACATCGTTCCTGCAGGGAACGGTCGATGCTTCGAGATCGACGAGTTTTTCGGCGACAATGAAGGCCTTGTGATGGCGGAGATAGAGCTCGGCAGTGCCGACGAGGCTTTTGAAAAGCCCTCGTGGCTCGGGCAGGAAGTCACCGGGGACCGCCGCTACTATAATTCGTATCTCACAAAATGCCCGTTTAAAATGTGGCCGCGATAGAGCGGATTCCGAGATTTTTTTGTAAATTGCAGGGTTATTAAACAAAACTTCCTATGAAACAGGACTTACTGATATTCGACCTCATCAAGAAAGAGCACGAGCGCCAGTCCTCCGGCCTGGAGCTCATCGCTTCCGAAAACTACGTCAGCGACCAGGTGCTCGAAGCCATGGGCTCCATCTGCACCAATAAATACGCCGAGGGCTACCCTGGACACCGCTACTACGGCGGCTGCGAAGTGGTGGACCAGATCGAGCAGACGGCGATTGACCGCCTGAAGAAAATCTACGGCGCAGAGTATGCCAACGTGCAGCCCCACAGCGGCGCCCAGGCGAACCTTGCGGTCGAAATGGCCGTTCTCCACCCGGGAGACACCTTCATGGGACTCAACCTCTCCCACGGCGGTCACCTTACCCACGGCTCGCCCGTCAACGCCTCCGGCATCCTCTACAAAGCCGTATCTTACGGCGTCAGGGAGGACACCGGCCTCATCGACTACGACGAGATGGAGAAGGTCGCCCTCGCCGAAAAGCCCAAGCTCATCATCGGCGGCGCTTCGGCCTATTCCCGCGAGTGGGATTACGCCAGGATGAGGAAGATCGCGGACCGCATCGGTGCCATCCTCTGGATAGACATGGCCCACACCGCGGGTCTCATTGCCGCCGGTCTGCTCGACAACCCGGTGAAGTACGCCCACATCGTGACCTCCACGACCCACAAGACCCTCCGCGGCCCCCGCGGCGGCATCATCCTCATAGGAAAGGACTTCGACAACCCGTGGGGCATCAAGACCCCGAAGGGCGTCGTCAAGAAGATGTCGCAGATTATCGACTCCGCCGTATTCCCCGGCGAGCAGGGCGGGCCCCTGGAGCACATTATCGCCGCAAAGGCCGTCGCTTTCTACGAGGCTATGCAGCCGGAGTACATCGAGTACCAGAAGCAGGTGATCCGCAACGCACAGGCCATGTGCGCCGCATTCATATCAAAAGGATATAAAGTCATTTCCGGAGGCACCGACAACCACTTGATGCTCATCGATCTCCGCACGAAATTCCCCGAGGTGACGGGCAAGATGGCCGAAAACGAACTTGTCAAGGCCGACATAACCCTCAACAAGAACATGGTCCCCTTCGACAGCCGTTCCCCGTTCCAGACCTCCGGCATCCGCGTCGGCACCCCTGCGGTCACCTCCCGCGGCTTCGTCGAGAAGGACATGGCTGACATCGTGGCGCTAATCGACAAGGTTCTCGTCTCCGTCGCGGCAAACGCCGGCGACCTCGAGGCCCCGGCCCACAAAGCCGTCCTCGATTCCGTCCGCCACAAGGTCCAGATGATGACCAGCGGCCGTCCGCTGAATAAATATTAGAAATGAGGCACTACGGTCAAAAGACTACGGCCTTCGGCCTATCCCTCCCATCTGGCGATGGGCCCCTCCCACTCACGATTGCGTGGGCGCAAACGGTCTTTTGACCGTAGTGCCTCATTTCATAATAAGTATAAGATATGACAATAGGAATATGTAATGATCATGCGGGGGTCGATTATAAGAATCGGCTGGTCGCGATGTTGGAGAAAGCGGGGTTCAAAGTCGTGAATTTCGGGACGGATTCGACGGTGAGCGTCGATTATCCGGTGTTCGCCCATGCGCTGGCGGAGGCGGTTGAAAAGGGCGAAGTGGACCGCGGGATCGCGCTTTGCGGCACGGGCAACGGCATGGCCATAACCCTCAACAAGCACCAGGGCGTCCGGGCCGGGCTCGCCTGGTCGAGCGAGGTCGGACGTCTCGTGAAGGCGCATAACAATGCCAACGTCCTTGTCCTTCCCGCCCGCTTCATCTCCTTCAGGATGGCCGCGTCGATAGTGCGCGTCTGGCTTTCCACCCCCTTCGAGGGCGGCCGCCACAAGCGCCGCATCGACATGATCCCCTGCAAGTAGTATGGCAGGGCCGCTTGTCGCTGCCCCGGGGATGATTCTGTCCGGGGACATCGAAGATTACCCGGACGGCATCATCATCCCGGTAGATAAGCCTTGGAGGTGGACTTCCGCCGACGTGGTACGCAAGGTGAAGTTCGCCGCCGTAAAGCATTTTTCCAAAAAGAACCTGAAAGTCGGGCACGCCGGCACGCTGGACCCCCTAGCAACGGGCGTCCTCCTCGTGTGCATCGGCAAGGCGACCAAACTCGCCGAAGAGCTCCAGAAGCACGAAAAGGAGTATGTGGCTACCATAGTCTTCGGCGCCACGACCCCGTCGTACGACAGGGAGAAGGACCCCGACCGGTTCTTCCCGGTCGACGGCATCGACGCCGATTCGGTCCGTAAGGCCCTCGAAGGCCTCACCGGCACCTACGAGCAGGTCGCACCCCTTTTCTCCGCCAAGTCCACCGACGGCGTCCGCGCCTACGAAATCGCCCGCAAGCTCTTCAAGGCATCCAAGGCGTCAGATGCCGCCACGGAGGATGTCGCCTCCAGCGTGTCCGATGCCGCCGGTACGCCGGCCTCAACTCTCGACGAGGCCGCACTATCGCTCCTGCAGCGCAACAGGGTCACCGTCTCAGAAGCATCGATGCTCCGGTTCGGCCCCCTGTCGCAGATCGGCTTCTCGATGCCCTCACAGGAGGAGAGCGTCGCCAGCGCCCGCATCAACGTCGCGGACGTCTCGGCGCTCGACCTCCCGGCGGCGATTGTCCGCATACGTTGCAGCAAGGGGACGTACATTCGCGCCTTCGCGAGGGATCTGGGCGAGGTGCTCGGCTCCGGCGCCTTCCTCGCCGACCTCCGCCGCACCGCCACGGGCGACTTCTCTTCCCCGATTTCCTTCCCCGATGTCATGGCGCTTTTGGGGAAGATCTGACCGGAGGCGGCTAGATGTGCTCCACCTCGGGGTGGAGGTCGATGGCAAAACGGGAGCGGACGGCGGAGATGATGTCGTTCTCCAGGGAAATGATGTCTGAGGGTGAAGCGCTGCCGGTGGCGTTCACGATGACAAGAGGCTGCTTGTCATAGACCTTTGCACCGCCCTTGACGGCGCCGCGGAAGCCGCAAGTGTCGATCAGCCACGCAGCCGGGACTTTGACCATCCCGTCAGGGAGGTCGTAGTGCGGCACCTTGCCGTCCGGCGTGGAAGCCACTATCCTGTCGTAATGCTCACGGGGAATCACGGGATTCTTGAAGAAACTGCCGGCGCTGCCGGTCTCGGCGGGGTCCGGAAGTTTCTCCCGGCGTATACGGATAATGGCGTCCCTGACGTCGGAAGGGGTAAGGGAGGTAAGGTCCCGGCCCTCCAGGGCGGCCTTTATGTTGCCGTAACCGAGGGTCGGGGAATAACTGCGCCTCAGACGGAAGGTCACCTTCACGACTATGTAGCGCCCTTTTTCATGCTTGAAACGTGAATCCCTGTAGCCGTATGCGCACTCGGAGGCGGCGAAGACGACTTCCTCGCCGGTCGCGGCGTCTATACAGAAAACCTTGTCTATCACATCCCCGGCCTCGACGCCGTAAGCGCCTATGTTCTGCACTGCGGACGCTCCCACTTCGCCGGGAATCAGCGAGAGGTTCTCGAGCCCCCAGAGGCCACGGGCGCATGCTTCTGCGACAAGGTCGTCGAACACCACGCCGGCGCCTGCCTCGACGATGACGCTGTCATCGGCGGGGGCGGGAGATTTCTCGACTTCGCTCGAAATGACAGAAGGGGAGCTCGAAATGACAGAAGGGGCGAAAGAAATGCCGACGATGGCGGAGTGGAGGACGGTGCCGGGGAAATCGGAACGGAAGAGGAGGTTGGAGCCGCCGCCGATGTGGAGAACGGGCTGCGGGAGATCCTCGGAAAGAAGTTCCAGAAGTTCGCTGACCGATGAATACTCGACGAAAAGAGCGCAGCGGACCTTCATTCCGAAGGTGTTGCGGGAGGAGAGGTCGAAGGAGGGGATGCGTATCATTTCGAGGGATGGGTTGCCGCCCAGAGGACTATGCCAACTGAGACGGAGACGTTAAGGGAATGTTTGGTCCCGTACTGGGGGATCTCCAGGGCAAAATCGGAGGCGTCAACAACGTCCTGCCGCACGCCGTCCACTTCGTTGCCGAAGATGAAGGCGTAGCGGCCGCCAGGGGCAGGCGCGAATTCGTCCAGTTTGACGGACCCTACTGTCTGCTCCACGCTGACCACCGTGTATCCGGCGGCCTTGAGCTCGCGTACGGCATCAAGGGTGTCGTCAAAGTGGGCGAAAGGGACGCTGAGTTCCGCGCCGAGGGCGCTTTTGTGAATCTCGGCGGAGGGAGGCACGGCGGTGATGCCGCAGAGGAGCACCCTGTCCACCTTGAAGGCGTCCGAGGAACGGAAAGCCGAGCCGACATTGTGCGCACTGCGGACATTGTCGAGCACCACCGCCAGCCCGGATTCGGGCAGGGCGCGGTACTCTTCCGCACTTACGCGGCCGAGCTCGATATTAAGCAGTTTGCGGGGCATTCTATCCTTCTATGGCACCCTTGCAGACCGTCACCGCCTCCTCGTCCGGCCGGCAGGAAAGCTGCCAGCAGGGCACCTCCATTGCGATTTTTTCAACGACGGGGATGATGAGATCCATGACAGAGCGGTTCCACCTTATGGTGGAGACGGCGGCGATGACGCTCGCATAAGCATTGAGCGAGACAAGGCGCTCTATGGTGTTCTCAGGGGCCTGCTCGAGGCGGACCATGGCCCTCACCGGAGCCTTGACGTTGCGGTAGCACAGGGTCTTGCCGCTCCAGGGAGTGCCGTAAACCATGAGGCGCCCGTCCTCGAAGCGGACGACGGGATTGTCGTCGTTGAGAAGGTCCGTGCCGGGGACATAGGTCAGCCACAGGCGGCTGTGGGTGCTCTTGCCGGTGCCGCTGACGCCGAAGAAGAGGTTGGCTTCACCACCGTGGCGGACAGCGGAAGAGTGGAGCAGAAGGCTCCCCTTCGCCGCGCCGACATAGGTGAACATTATCATAAGGGAAGTGTTGACCTGGAACATCGTGGCCCTGGAGCCTATCCTCGGACGGGGGTAATAATCGCCCTTCGTGGAGTCCTCGTTCAGTACCAGAAGGCCGGCACTGACGTCCTTGACGGGGAAAAATTCATAGATAATCTTATCGCCCACCCTGTATCCGTAATAGAAAGGCGCCACTTCGTCCACCGCCACCATCCTCTGCCACGAAGATTTGTCCTTCTCGGACTCGAGAAGCCAGTCAGCCACCTCGGCGTGGATTGTCATGGAATAATCCGCAGGGGCGTCGCCCTGACGCACCTCGAAGGGCGCGTACTGCGAGAAATCGAGTATATAGCGCTGCGGCCTGATACCGGCCCTGCCGGTCAGCCTCTCGTTGAGCGACAGGTCTTCCAGCTTGTCCGCCGGGACAGGAATAACGCCGATGTCCCCTCCCCTGGAGAGTTTGTCGGCCACAGTCCTTTCCTCAGGCAGCAGTTCCCTGAAACCCCACGGCTCCTCCAGAGTCACATCCAGAGTCAGTCCGCCGAAAAAATATCTCTTTCTCATACTGCAAATATAACACTTTAGAAAGAAAATACCGCCTTTAAATTTTCTACATCAAAAGGTTCGACACGTCCTCGCCGCGGGAGAGCATTTCGCGGATCTGCGTGGAGGAGACGTCGACACGGGTGAAGTCCCGGGCGATGACTATCCGGTAGAACGGGTCTTCGGCAAGGAGGGAGGCGCTGTCAGCCTCGCTGTCGAAGCCTTCGCGCGGGAAGACCACGACGCCGTAGTCCCTCAGGATACGGCCGTAGTCCTTCCAGCGGCGGAAGTCGGCGAGCTGGTCGCCGCCGATGACGAGGGTGAAACTATTCTCCGGCTCACGGCGGCTGAGGGCGTCGAGCGTCCGGACCGTGTAATAGGGAGGGCGCATGCCGAGCTCGACGGGGTCGGCCTTCACCCGGAGTCCCGGGTGGCGCGCGACCGCCTCGCAGGCCGCCTCAAAGCGGGCCCTGCCGCCCGGTGCCTTCACGTCTTTCAGCGGGTTCTTCGGGGACACCACGAGATAGACCTCATCGAAGTCCATCCGGAGAGTGAGGTGCTCCATAATGGCGAGGTGGCCTGTGTGAAGCGGGTTGAAGGACCCTGAATAGACGGCGATTTTCATTTTCCGAGCTTCTCCGCGAGATAGGCGCGCAGCGTCTTCTCGTCCGTCACGGAAGCGCCGGAATCGATGTCGCCGTCAAGGATGAAGAAAGCGTACGGGACCGTTGTCACGTTGTAGATGCCGGCGTAGGTAGACGCGGAGCCTCTGGTGTCGCAGACGTTGATCCAGGGAAGTTTCTGCTCCCTTACCATCGTAGCCCACTCCGTCTTGTCGGTGTCGAGCGAGACGGCGTAGATCTCGAAGCCCCTCGGGTGATACTTATCGTAGAGAGGGAGGAGCGAGGCAGTGTTGAACATGTTCTGCCCGGCGGTGGCCGTCCAGAAATAGAGCATCACTACCTTGCCGTCGACCTCGGAGAGCTTTCTCTGTACTCCGGCGTTGTCCGCGAGCTCGATCTCGGGGAAAGACTGAAGGGTCGCGTTGCGAAGCCTGCTGTCGAGGTCCAGGCGGTTCTTCCTGAGCTCTGCCTCCTTCCGGAGGGAAACCACATAGCGTGAAGAAGGATAGACAGTCGAAAGCGAATCCGCAACAGTGGAGAAAAGAAGGGCGTCAGTGAGCTGGTTGAAAACCGGCATCGTCCCGACAGGTGTCCTCTGGAAGAGCACCTGTACCGAAGTCAGGGACTTCGGGTTGTTCAGCACATAGGAGACACGGCTGCGGTAGTAGTCGATGTAGATCTTCGACTTTTCGGCAACCTCCCCGGCAGAGGAAAATGCCCTGGAAAAATCGGCGTAATCCTTCTCGATGCCGGCGAGCTTCAAGCTTTCTTCGGAGCCTACTATGGAAAGGTCACGGCCGAGGGTGTCGGAGCTGACCTTCACCCTGTCTCCCTTGAAAAGAAGCAGGGAGGCTATCTGGCGGCCGTCTCTCGTGATATAGACAAACTCGGGCTCCTCGATCTTAAGATGCGCCTTGTAGGCCCCGGAGGGGGACACCTTGACGGTGTCGCTCCCGCCGGAGAGCTCGCGGAGGACGACGGTCCCGCCGGACGCGCCTTCCAGCACGCCGCTCACCGAGGCTCCACCGGTGCAGGAAACGGCCGTTGCAAATGCAATGGCCGCCGCAAGGAAACTAAAGCTTCTCATACTCTGAAAGGATGCTGTCCGCAATCTCCTTCATCCTTTCCGGGGAAAGACTGAGCTTGGGCTTGCGGAAATCCATGTCCGCCTCGCTCTGGAGGGGGACAAGGTGGATGTGGGTGTGAGGCACCTCGAGGCCGAGGACGGCGACGCCCACCCTCTTGCAGGGCAGAGCGGCTTTCTGGGCCGCAGCCACTTTGCGGGCGAAGGCCCAGAGGCCCTCATAGGTCTCCTCCGGAAGGTTGAAGATGTAGTCGTCCTCGATGTGCCTGGGGATCACGAGAGTGTGGCCCTCGGCGAGGGGGTTGATGTCCAGGAAGGCGTAGAATTCCGGACTCTCGGCGACCTTGTAGGAAGGGATCTCCCCGGCCGCTATCCTTGAGAAAATGGTGGCCATGGCTTAGAGAGATATGTCGAGAATCTCAAACTGCATCACGCCGGAAGGGACCTGGGCCGAGACGGTCTCGCCCTTGCCGTGGCCCATCAGGGCCTTGCCGATGGGCGTCGTGGAGGCGAGGCGGCCTTTCGAGAAGTCGGCCTCGGACTCGCCCACGATGGTAAACTCCATCACGGCTTTGTTTGCAAGGTTCTTCACCTTCACTTTTGAAAGGAGCTGGACTTTGTCCGTCGAAAGCTTGGACTCGTCGATGACACGCGCCGCAGCCACCTTGTTTTTCAGGCGGGCTATCTTGACCTCGAGAAGGCCCTGAGCCTCACGGGCGGCGTCGTACTCGGCGTTCTCCGAAAGGTCGCCCTTCTCGCGGGCTTCGGCGATCGCTGCCGAGATGACCGGACGCTGCGCCAGCGCGTCGGCAAGTTCCTTCTTGAGTTTGTCAAGACCCTCCTGGGTCATGTATTCGATTTCCATATTTAAATTTTTTTAATCTTCAAACAAGGGTAACTAAAAAGGAGTCCTGCCTCTGCGGCAGAACCCATGTCCGGTCGCAAATATACCAATTTTCCGACAAAACAAAAAAGATTTCCCG
>CADAXR010000059.1 GCA_902791945.1 uncultured Bacteroidia bacterium | reverse complement strand
ACGAAGGTCATGGTGCCGTTCATCGAATAGGTGTAGGTCGTGCCGCCTTCGACGGTCACCCTGATCTTCGGGGCGATGGAAGTCGCCGGAAGGATGATGGCCTCGAAACTGTTGGCTGAAGCGTCGGGACGATAAGCCTGGATGGTGCCGGGCTGCGAAAGGTCGCTGACCGACTTCGAAGCCATATCGACGACGCCTGCGAGCTTGGTATCGAGAATCTCGACACCCTCGATTGCGGCGCTAATCTCCTTGGTCACGTTCACGACGAACTTCACGCCCTGGTGGCCGAACGTCAGTGTGACGGGGGCGGCGTTCTCAGGGTCTGCGGGCACGGCGACACTGGCCGCGACAGCGGTCAGGAGGTCGGCCGCAGCCACATTGGCCGCGGTACTCTGGTCAGAGGGCACGGAGAACGAGAACTTGAACGGATCCGCCGCCGTCGCATCGCAAGCCGCGTTGTAGGGATAGTAGGCCGCGAAGGTCGTCGGCGAGGTCTGACCGGCCTGCCAGCAGATTTCGCTGCCGGCGGCGAAGGCGACACCCTTCGAGGAAGTCACCGTACCGAGCACATTGATGCGCGTGATGGGCGCACCGGCGAAAACGCCGATTTGGTCATTCTCCGCAAGGGAGGAAGCTTTGACCGTGTAGCTGTTGAGGTTGGTAGCGAAGCGCACCGGGCCGCCCTTTGAAGGCACCACGGGGCTCTCGCCCGCCTTGTTGCAGCCCGCGAGCGCACACAGCGCCGCAAGAGCGATGATATAGAGCTTTTTCATAAAACTACTGTTTTACAACATCGAGCAGGCAGGAAGGATAGTAAAGCGTTACTTTATAAGTACCGGCTTCCTTGCACCTGATATTCGAGGCATTGGCCTGCCAGCCCTGAAGACCCGTACCGTCAACATACCACCAATCAGGATTCATTCCGACGGAAACAACGCCACTGTTCCAGTCTCCTGCCCAGCGGAGCTTGAATTCATCACCCACATTATCTTCAGCACCGTCAGCCACGGTAATGGTGGCCTCCCAGGTACCATCCTCGGGATTTGCCCCGGTGGCTTTCTGGGTCATCGGGAAGTCGATATTCCAGCTGGAACCGTTGACGGTGCCGATGACGCTCCAGAACTGGCCTGCGTCGACAGTAGGATCACCGGTGTATGTGACGCTATTGCTGACGTCTGTCCAGTCGGTTATGGAACCCACGGAGAAAGAAACGGAGTGCTGCTGGGCATCGCCTGCAGGAATAATGATGGCGGTGTAATAGCACTTACCTGCCTCGAAGGCGATTGCATTGCCGTCCATGGAGAACGTATAGGACGTCCCGTTATCCATAGTCACCTTGATCTGGGGAGCTACCGTCTGGGGGAGGATAATCGCCTCGAAAGGAGAGGATGAGCTCACGTGATTGGTGATTATCGCGGAAGCGTCGCCGGATACGGAGACCGCCTTGGTGGCGAGATCCACTGAACCTTCCCTCTTGGTACCGAGGACTTCAACTTTTGCAACAGTACCGGGGACAGCCGAACTGTTCACCTGCTGGATGCAAATCTTGGAGAAAGCATGGGTGAACGAGAGGGCCACCGGCGAATCGACAGCCACATTGGCGGCCACCGCGACGCGGAGGTCGCTCTCGTCAAGATCCGCAAGTTGTCTCTGGTCAGCTTTCACAGTCCACGGCAGCACCATCGGGGTCGAGGCACCGGCCTCAGGAGTCTTGGCTGAAAGATACGGGAAGTAGGCCGCGAAAGTCGTGGCGGCCGTCTGGCCGGCCTGCCAGTTGATGGGGGAGGCCAACTCAACGGGAGCACTGCCTTCACTGACCGTACCGACGGTACCCTTTACGTTGTAACGGGCGATGGGAGTGCCGGCGAAGATGGTAACGGGCGATGGGAGTGCCGGCGAAGATGCCGATTTCATCACCGTTCTGGAAGGCAGTGGCGGTCGCCCTTGTGTCGAAACTGTATTTCAGTTCCGCCGTGAATTTGACGGGACCACCCTGGGAACCGACGACAGATGTCTGCTCCTTGTTGCAGCTCACTGCAAGCAGCGCAGCGAAAGCTACGGCAAATAGAATCTTTTTCATAATCTATTGGTTATTAATTATTTCTTGGTTACATAAAGTGCACCCGCCTCCGCACCGAATGTGACGAGTTTAAGAGTGTAGGAACCTGCCTCGGGGAGGGCGATGTTGCAGTTGGGCTGCTCGGAAGTGCCGTCGGCAAGGCCGTAGGTAGGATTCTCATCGGTGGTCGCTTCAATCCAGGAAGCGTCGATGGTCTTGTATTCGGCGAAAGGCTCCTCGTTGTTCCACATGCCGTACTGGTACTCCCATGCGCCGTTGAAACGGAACTTGAACTGGTCGCCCTCGGCATAGGTGATATCGATGCTCCAGGTGTTGTCCTGATTGTCGGTCATGACGAAATCTCTGTTCCAGTTGCTGCCCATGATCTTGCCGATGACGCTCCACTTGTCCTTGACGACGACGGTCTCCTGGCCGCCGAAGGAGGGATTCTCATCGGCGTCCTCCCAGTCGGTCACCTGGAGAGAGAATGAAACGGCGCCGGCAACGGTCTCTTCCGTGATGGCTATCTCGGCAGTGTATTTCTTGCCCTTTGCGAAGGTAAAGGCCGAGGCGAGAGAATAGAGATAGACCGTCCCGTCTTCGGCAGTTACCTTGATCTGAGGCTGAGCGGTCTGGGGGACCGTCAGGAGCTGGAACACATTCTTTGTCCCTTCATCCTCGCACTTGAGGGCGTTGATGTAGGGCATCTGCGCGCCGATGGATCCGTCGACGACAGCGCCGCCGTCGTTAAGATTGAACAGGGCGTAGGTCGAGAGGTCGGTAAGCACCACCTTGGAGACCGGCGAGGTCAGCTGGTTGTCGATCTTGACTACGATCTTGGAAAGGACGTGCTTGAAGTTGAGGTTGACCACCGCCGGATCCTCGGCGTTTGCCGGAGGATTGCCCGTGGCGTTCGCCACCATAAGGTCGGCTGCGGCATAGGCCTCGGCGGAACTCTGCTCCATCGTCACGTCGAAGTCCATCGCGGAGGCATCCGTAACCTCGGAACGGTAAGGATAGTACGCGGCAAAAGCAACCGGGTCCGTCTGGTCCACAAGCCACTTGATGGGGTCGGCGGGGTCGACGACAACGGCCGTCCCGGAGACAGTCGCTTTCACGTTGCTCTTGATAAGAGGAGCGCCGGCGAAAATACCGATCTCATCGCCGTTCTCGAAAGCGGTGTCCGTCGCTTTCACGACGAAGCGGTTGATGTCTGCGCTGAAGCGGACATCACGTGAGGAGCCAGCGACGGGCGCGCCGTCGCCCCCCTTGTTGCAGCCGGCGACCATCATCGCGAGCGCAACCAGAATGAAGGCAAAAATGCGTTTCATAAAGATAGTATTGGTTATATATTTAGTGTCTCAGTGGTCCCTAAGGATTTCAAAGTCAATAAACATTTCGTTTGTTTTTCCGGCCGCTCAGACGCCATCAGAGTCCGTCTGGAGCCTGATTGTGTTGCTGTAGATGATTTCAGGGTTTTTACTCAGGTCGAGCGCCATAAAGGCACGGACAGAATACTGAGAGTCAGGCATCAGGCCGGAGAGAGTCATGGTAAAACTCTTCTCATCCTGGGGATACAGCTCCGTATTGTGCTGGGTGTCTTCATAAGACGGAGTCATTTCTCCATCCACCCAGATCAGGCCGCGCCTGAGTATCGGATCCTTGCTGGTAAGTTCAACTTTGAACGTCGCCGAGGTAGAAGTCTGTTCCGTCATTATGAGGAGGACACTATTTTCGATGGGGCCATCAGGGCCGTTCCCCGATCCCTTTTTGCAGGACCAGGCACCGGTAAGGACGAGTGCTGTTGCGAGGATTGCGATTATCTTTTTCATAGCCGATTAATTTAGTGCAAATACTACCGAGCTGTAGGCCGGCATCGTGACGGTTTTGCCGCTGACGGAGACGGCGCCGTTGCTCACGAGGATGTTCGAGAGGTCGTTGCCGTGGGCGGTGCGGTCCACCGTGACGGATGAGCCGGAGAAATTGTGGATCACGAGGCAGGCCTTGTCGCCGCTGTTGGCGTGCATATACCAGGAAGCGATACGGCCGTCGGAGTTGGCGGTGTCGGTCTCAATCCAGCCGTCCGCGAGGGCGGGGTTGGAATTCCTCGCCGCAGCGAAGGTGCGGTAGAGCGTGAGGAGCGAATTGTCCTCGGCCGCCTGGACCTCAACCGATATCTCGGAGGTGAGCATCGCCTTGTCATACTTGGAATTAATGCCCTTGAGGGCCATTCCCTTGCCGTTGGCGTTCCACATTATCGGAGTGCGGATGTACTCGTCGGAAGAGCCCTTGACGCCCCAGTAGCCGAGCTCCTCACCCTGGTAGATGAAAGGCTTGCCGGGGGAAGTCAGGAGCACGCAGGCGGCCGTCGCCACCTTCGGCTTGTAGTTGCCGAGGACGGAGGCTGTGCGGTCCTCGTCGTGGTTGGAGAGTTTGATGGCGTCAATGGCATCGGCACGGTATCCCTTGTACCAGTCGATGTGCTCGGCGAGGTTGCCGGCGAGCCAGTTGCCGGTGCCGCTGTTGAGGGCGTCGCGCAGATCCCACCAGAAGCTGAAGTCGAACAGCGACGGCAGGCCCTTGTAGTAGGTCTTCACGTCACCCGCCCAGGAGAGGTTCTCGCCGACCATATAGATGTTGTCGGTGTGGCCCTTGGACTTGTAGTAGGTGTTGACGGCGGAGTAGAACTTCTGCCAGAAGACCGGGTTGAGGTTCTCGTCAGTCTCGTTGTTATAGACGTGCTTCACGGCGTCGAGACGGAGTCCGTCCACGCCGAGGTCTATCCATTTCTTCACCGAAGCGACGATGTCCCTGAAGGCTCCGGAGTTCTCGCATGAGCCGATCGGGCCGTAGCTGATGTCGGCGAAAACGCCCGTGTACTGCGAGGAGTGGTAGTTCCAGACCTCGCCGACCGGCATTATGATGTTCTGGACCTTGTCATTGTCGGTCGCGTTGTGGTAGAGGGTCTTGGGAGTGCCTTCGACAAGCTTGTCGCCGGCGGTCTCGACGCCCCACTTCTTGCCGGGAGTCCACGTGCTGCCGTTCTCACCCTCGCGGATAAGGCAGCCCCACTCCGACTTGTAGTCGAGAATCATATAGTACTTTCCAGTCCCGTTGGGCAGGAACTCGGTGCACTGGGCATCACCCCACCAGAGGTAGAAGCCCGATCCGCCGCCGCTGGTGACGGCAGCGTCGGTCCTGACCGCGGTCAGCTTGGGAGCCGAGGCGTTGGTCCAGTCGAGGTCGAGTCGGTAACGGACGGTGCTGCCGGCGCCGACGGTGGTCTGGAACCACTGGCCGCCGTTGTAGGTCCCGGCGGGCACCTGTGCAATCCTGCCGGCCGCGACGTCGGCCTGAG
Source organism: uncultured Bacteroidia bacterium (assembly GCA_902791945.1). Classification (GTDB taxonomy): domain Bacteria; phylum Bacteroidota; class Bacteroidia; order Bacteroidales; family UBA932; genus Cryptobacteroides. Next base: position 11,249 of record CADAXR010000059.1, on the reverse strand, counting down.
GGCTCTTGGAGAAGGAGTAGTAGCTCCAATAGGGAGACTCCGGACCCTTGTCCTTGCAGTCCTTGAACCAGGAGTGCTCGTTGCCGGTGTGGTTGATCACGTAGTCGAGGTATATCTTGATCCCCTTGGCGTGGGCGGCCTCAACCATCGCGGTGAAATCGGCCTCCGTGCCGAAGCGCGGGTTGACCTTCGTGAAATCCGTCACGTCGTAGCCGTGATAGGACTGCGAAGGGTGGATCGGCGACAGCCAGAGGGCCGTACAGCCGAGATCGACAAAGTAGTCGAGGTGATTCTTTATGCCGTTGAAATCGCCCCAGCCGTCCCCGTCGGAGTCGGCGAAACTGTACACGAGGACCTGGTAGGTAAGCCCCGAGAGCCTCGTCGCGGGGAAATTGCCCACGACCGAGCCTCCGAGAAGGAAGCCGGCCTTGCCCTCGGAAACATGCGTGAACGCAGATCCTGCGGGAAGGACATAGGCTATGTTGTTCTCAGGAGCGAGATAGATGTCGTAGGAGCCCGTAGTGCCGACGGCGAGGTTGTTCCCGCTGTTCTGCAGCTCGATCTTGGTGTCGGTCCCGACCGTAGTCACGGTCTGGTCCACGTACTCCCCTGTCCCGAGGTTGATGTCCCAGGATGCGTTATAGACGAACTTGAATCCCTCTCCGGCGGTGAGGGCGACATCCTTCGCGATATGCCAGTGGCCGTCGACGAGCATCTCGGTGCCGGCCTTCTCGTTCCAGGCACAGTGCGCTCCGACGACGCTCCAGGGGCTGGCGTCGGGCGCTCTCTGGGAGGCTACGCCCTCGGCGTTGTGAGTCCATTCGGCGCCTGCCGGCTCGATGTAGAGTATGCGTGCAGCCTCGGAGAAATAGACGTCGTAGGTGCCGGCGGCAATCGTGATGTTGTTGCCTTCCGCCGTCAGATTGATACGGGTGTCGGTCTGGACTGTCGTTGTCGTACCCTCGACGTAGGCACCGGCGCCGAAGGAGCCTTCGTGCCAGTCGTGGGACTTGCGGAGCTTGAACTCCACTCCCGAAGCGAAAGTGACGTTCTGAGCTACGACAAAGTTGCCGTATTCGAACATATCGATGTCGTCCTCCCAGTCCTCGTCCCAGTTGCCGACAAGTGTCCACTGGGAGAGTTCGCCCGGCTCCTCGGGAACGGGCCTGTCCTCCTCGTCAGCGCTCGGGTCCTCGGGATCCTCGGCGCCCTCGGCGTCGTGGGTCCACTCCGCCCCGGCGGTCTCGATGTAAAGAATTAGGGCGTGGGGGGAGAACCAGACATCGTAGTCACCCTCGGCGGGGACTTTCATATTCTTGCCGCCCTCGCCCATAATCACCTTGGTGTCAAGGGAAAGAGCATAGACATTCTCTCCGGGAAGTCCGGCTCCCCAGTTGTAGGTCCAGCTCTTCGAGCGGCGGATCTTGAACGCATCGTCAGGGGTCAGGTGGACATTTCTCGCCACCACGAAATTGCCGCACTTGACGGTCGGCTTGTCGCCGGCGTTCCAGTCCCAGGAGCCGGCGACGGTGTAGGACGTGACCTCACCCTCTTCGACATCGTCAGGGACGTCCGGATCGACCGGGACGTCCGGCGGGGCTTCGCCGTTGCCGCCCTGGGCCACCGGAATGATGACACGGCTCTTGTTGTCAGCCATATTGGTTACGAAGATCCGGCCCGTCCTCTCCTTGTAGCCCTTGTTGGGCTTCGCGGTGACGGTGATGGTCGCCGCGCCCCTCCCGAAGGAAGGGCTTACTGTCATCCACGGGACGCTGCTTTCAGACGCCCAGGTGCCGGAAGTCTCGATAGCAAAGGACTCGGATCCGCCTTCCCCGGCGAAGCTGAGGCCGGGAACGGAAGCCGTCACCGAATAGTCCGGCGCGTTCTCCTTGTTGCAGGAAACGGCGGAAAAGACCGCCAGGATGGCGATTAACGATGCGATTCTTTTCATTTTGACAATTTACTTCTGGAGTACTATATAATCCCAGGGTTCGAGCATGCCGTCGATAAATTCACCGGCGATCTCGTCTCCGAAAGCGCTGATGTAGTCGCCGTCCAGTTCGAGGTGGACGGGCTGCGCGTTTCCGGTGAGGTTGGCGAGGACTATGACCTTGTTGTCTTCCACCTCGCGGGAGAATCCGAGGACTCCCTCAGGAAGGCCTTCGAGCCAGACTGCGGGGCCGCCTTTCTCGCCAGCGGCGAGAGCCGGGTTGGAGTGGCGCAGATCGACGAGGGCGCTGAAGAAGTCGGTGTACCTGTTGGCGCTCCAGTCGGTGATGGGATCCTTCTCGAAGAAGGCGAGACGGCGGTCGAGGCCGATCTCCTGGCCGGTGTAGATGAGCGGCTGACCCTTCGGGAGGGTGAAGCAGAGCACGGCCATGACGTCGGCCGCTGCGCCCATTCTCTCAAACTCCGTCCCCGCCCACGAGTTCTCGTCGTGGTTGGAAGTGAACATAAGCCTGAAGGCGGAAGCCGGGGTCGCCTCAGCGTCGCGCGCGACGTAGTCCTTAAGGTCGGCGACAGTCTTCTTGCCCTGAGCCACCTCGTTCATCATGTGATGGAGCTCCCAGGCATAGGTCTCGTCGAAGGTCACGTCAGGATTGACGAGGCCGGGCTTTTCAGCCTCGGCGAGGAAGAATGCGTCCGGATAGTCGGCGTTCATCGCGGGAAGCACCGCCTCCCAGAACTTCGCAGGCATCTCGCCCGCGGCGTCGCAGCGGAAGCCGTCCACGCCCTTGTCGAGCCAGAACCTCATACAGCTGTCCTGCGCCGCCCAGACGGCCTCGTTCTCATAGTTGAGGCTGCGGGTGTCGGTCCAGTCGTACTCCCAGATGGCGTTGCCGAGGGAGTCCCTCTCATAGAAGTCGGCCGGCTCGGTCGTCATCCAGATGTGGTCCGGAGCGGTCTGGTTGGCCACCCAGTCGAGGATGACCTTGAATCCGAGTTCGTGGGCCTTGGCAAGAAGGGCCTCGAAGTCCTCCATCGTGCCGAACTCCGGATTGACCTTGCGGTAGTCGGAGATCGCGTAGTAGGAGCCGAGGGTGCCCTTGCGCTCCACAGTGCCGATTTCATACATCGGCATGAGCCAGAGGATATCGACCCCAAGCTTCTGCAGGCGCGGGAGCTGCGCTTCCACGCCCTTGAACGTCCCTTCCGGGGAGAACTGGCGGATGTTGACTTCGTACATCACGGAGTTGTAGCTCCACTCCGGGTGTACCGGAGCCTTTTCCGCCTTCCTGCAGCAGCCGATAACCGCCGCAATGACCGTCATTACGATAAATATCTTTTTCATATGTTTCACTGTTTAAAAGGATCCAGAGCGATGGTGGGTTTGCCGGCGGAGAAGGCGCCGTAGTCGTAGTTGTTGCGGGAGTGCTCGGCTTCGGGCTCCCAGTAGAAGATGCCCTTGAACCAGTCGACGGGCTCTACGACCTCCAGGAGGGAATTGAGGGCGGCCTTGCACTTGGCGGGCTCGGAGGCCGGCATGCCGAACTCTACGAGCATTATGGGCTTATCGAAGGTGTCGTGGAGGGTTATGAAGTTGTCCAGGGCGGCGTTGACTTTGGTCGTCCAGTCGGGATAGGCGCCGTTCTCCCAGTAGGAAGGATAGAGCGAAAGGCCTATCATGTCGTATTTTGCCGTCTTGACGAGATTATAGAACCATGTGTTCTTTGTGAGATTGTGGGCGTCAGAGTGGTGAAGGATTACGTAAGCGTTCGGATAGACCGACTTCACAGCGTCGTAGCCGGCGTTGGCGAGGGTTATGAAGCCGCTGGCGTCGGTCGAGGAAACGGCTCCGACAGGAAGGCACATGCCGGTGTTGGACTCGTTGCCGACCTGGACCCAGGCGACGTCTATACCCTTGGTTTTGAGCGCTTGGAGGACGTCCTTGGTGTGGTTTCCGAGGGCTGTCGCCATCTGGTTAACATCCATCGATTTCCATGCTGCGGGAGGGTCCTGATGGGCAGGGTCCGCCCAGGTGTCGGAATAGTGGAAGTCTATCATAATCGCCAGTCCGAGGTCTGCGGCCCTTTTGGCCTTGACGAGGACGTCGGCCTTGTTGCACCAGCCGCCCTCCGGGTTGACCCAGACGCGGTAACGAACAGCATTGCAGCCGAGGGACTTCATGAGCGCAGTGAGCTCGGTAGCCGTCCCCTCGGCGTTATAGAACTTGTAGCCCTTGCTTTCCATCTCGGTCACCCAGCTGATGTCGGCGCCATAAGCGAAAGCCGGGGCGGAAGCGGGCTGGGGAATGGGGACCACGGGAGTCTCCGGCTCATCAGGGCCGGTCTGACCGCCGCTGCGGCCTTTTTTCATCTCGTCCTCACAGGCGAGAAGGGGGAGAAGCAATGCAATAATTATAAAGAATCTTTTCATAGCTGGAATACTACTGATGAGTTGCCGTCAAGGGTAAGTTTGTTCCCGCTTACTTCGGCTTTGCCAAGGAGGGCGACCGGGTGGGAAAGGTCGTCGGTGAGGGTCACGGTCTTCTGCGAAGCCGCGACATTGTGGATGACCATCAGCTTCTGGCTGCCGGAGGTCATATACCACGCCGCGATGGAGTCGCCGGCGACGTTGACCTTCGACCACTTGCCTTCAGCAAGGGCCGGGTAGGTGTTGCGGAGGCGGAGGAAGTCCCTGTAGACATTGAGGATGCTTTCCTCGTTCTCCAGCTGAGCCTCGACCGAAATGGAGGAGGTCAGCATCGACTCGTCCACCCTGGGGACACCGTTGGTGCCGGAATGTCCCTTGGCACAGTCGGTACGGGCCTTGTCCCAGAGGATAGGGGTACGGACGTTTTCGTCGCCGGTCGATTTGTCGCCCCAGTAGCCGAGCTCTTCACCCTGGTAAATGTAGGGCTCGCCGGGCGAAGTGAGGAGGAATGCAGCCGCCTGCTTCATCTTGGCGATGTTCTTGCCGAGGGTCGTGCCGGCCCTTGTCTCGTCGTGGTTGGAGAGTTTGGGGACTTCTATGTAATCGGAACGGTAGGATTGATAGAGGGACTCGTAGCCCATTATATCATCGACGAAATACTTGCCGGTGGAGTTGTTGAGGGCCCACTGCAGGCGGAACCAGTAGTCGAACTCAAAGAGAGCCGGCAGGCCGCCGTAGTAAGGCGCCATATCACTGACACTTTCCATCCAGGCCTCACCTACCATATATATGTCTTCGGTGTGGCCGGCAGCGTGGAACTTGGTGTTGCAGCGGTTGTACCACTTGCGGAGGAACGCCGGATTGGCCGTCTTCGAATTCTTCTCATAGATGAATCTGACGGCGTCGAGACGCAGGCCGTCGATGCCGAGGTCTATCCACTTGTCCACAGACGCCGCAAGGGCCTTGAAAGCCCCGGAAGTTTCCGCCGAAGCGTATTCTCCATAGTTGAAGTCGGGCATCCAGGAGCCGAAGGCGCCGTAGTAGTAGACGGTCCCACCGCCGAAAGTAATGTCGGCAGCAGTGGAGTTGTTGAGGGTCAGCGCGGTGCCGAAGGTTATGATGTTCGCTCCCGTCGATGCGCCCCATTTGTCAGTACCCCACGCAGTGTCCGAAGTGCGGACAAGGAAACCCCAGTCGGAGCTGAAATCAAGGGTGATTTCATAAAGGGTGTCATTGGTCTTATAGAGCCTGAACAGTTTGTTGTCACCGAAATAGATCCAGAATTTGACCGTGGAATCGCTGTTCGAGGCCTGCGCGGTCGCGGTAGAGGTCGTCACCGTGATGCTCTGGGGCTTCCCGCCGCTGACCTTGAGGGCGAAATGGAGACGGCCGCTGTAGCCGATCTCGCCGTAGGAACGGGCATGCCACAGGTCGGGATTATAGGAAGACACGGACGGAATCCTGCCGTTACTGATATCCAGCGAAGGATTGGTGGAAATCAGATACCAGTTGCGATACTGGCTGTCGGGATTTGAGATGGCCTCGGTGAACCAGGGGTTGCCCTTGCCGGAGTGGTTGAGGACATAGTCAAGATAGATCTTGATATTCTTGGCGTGGGCCGCATTGATGAGGTTTTCGAGGTCCGTCTCCGTACCGAAGACCGGATTGACGGCGTTGTAGTCGGTGATGTCGTAGCCGTGGTAGGAGTCCGACGGGTGGATCGGAGACAGCCACAGGGCGTTGACGCCGAGCTCGTCGAGGTAGTCCAGCTTGTTCTGGATGCCCTTGAAGTCGCCTATCTTGTCGCCGTCGGAATCGGCGAAGGTATAGACGAGGAGCTGATAGGTCGTGTTGGACCGCTTGGTGCCGTCGAAGGGGGCGGGGTCCGGGACCACGTTGCCTTCAATCGGTTCCGGAGCCACATAGGCATCCTGCGAGACCTCGACAACGGCGGTCACGGATTTCGACGAGTTCTGGAAGGTGACCTTTCCGGTGCGGGCGGTTGCCAAAGTGCTGTTGTAGGCCGTGACGGTCACGTTGGCCGAGCCGGTGCCGGATGAGGGGTTGGCCTTTATCCAGCTGTTGGAACAGACAGCCGTCCATTTGGTCCCGTCGGAGACGGTGAGCTGGACGACCTGGGCTTCCGCATCCTGGGCCGCAAAAGAGAGGGAGGTCGGCGAGGCCTCTATCGATTCTTTGCTGTCTATGACGACATTCTTGTCGTCCTTGCACGAAAAGAGTGCGAGCGCGATTGTCGCAAGAAAAAGAAGGCGTTTCATGGCTCCTTGTATTTAAATTGGCAAGCCGGAGCCCGGTCAGGGGCTCCGGCCCGAAAAACTACTGGATCACACCGGTGCCGGCGTTGAAGTCCAGGGTGACGCCCTGGCCCGAGCTCACGGGAACACGGGTCTGGTCGCCGCCGTTGCCACGGTACTCGATGACACCGTTAATCGGCACGAACTCCATCTGCCACCAGGCCGCATCGAAGATCGAGCAGCTGGTGTAGAGGCGAAGCTCACCGGCAGCGAGGGCGCCGGATGAGACGGTGCCGTTGGCATTCACGGTCAGCTCCACGCCATTGTCCCAGCCGCCGAAGCAGTCGCCTATACCATAGACGTGGGCGGGCTCGACGACGACTTTGTCGCCGGCGGCGTCGATACCTATGATATAGAGACCGTCCGCAGCGACGAAGCAGTTGCCGTCGGAGACGGTGTAGCCGCTGTCGTTGCCGAGGCCGGTGAAGTCACCGTTCCACTCCTTGACCGCGCAGAACTTGAAGCCTTCGCCGGCCTTGATGTAACGGATGGCCCAGAAGCCGCCGGCTTTGCCGTTGACCTGGATCATATCGACGGCGTTCGTGGCCCAGTTCCAACCGCCGACGGCGGTGCCGATGATATACATCGTCTCGGGAAGGGTGGGAGCGTCGACGTCACCGGTCTTGGTGAGAGTCGCGGTGTAAGGCTGCTTGGCGATGCTGAGCACGACGGTGTACACACCGGGATCCAGGCCGGCGACATTGCCGCCGTCCTGAACAAGGACGGAGAGATCGCTGCCCTTCTCGACAGGTCCGAGGTTGATGCCCCAGTCCTGATTCATACGGAACTTCCACTCGCAGTTCTTGAGTATCTCGACACCTTCCGCCTTCCATTCATCCTTATCGGCGTCATATGTAAGCGGGTATGCGTCGGTCGACCAGTTGTTGTCCGGGAAGGAGCCGATGATGCCGATGCTGGTGATCGGGGTCACGGTGCAGGTGAGCTGGGTGAGATCGACCACGACCTTGCTGTAGGTCAGCTCGGTGGTAGCGCCGTTGGAGCCGCAGATATTGTCGTTGTCGGAAGTCGCAAGGCCCCAGACATTGCCTGTAACCTCCTTCTTGTCCCAACCCCACTGGTCGCCATCCCAGCTAGGCTGAGCGGTGATCTTGAAGCCATATTCGCCTCCGACGGCAAGGAAGCCCTCATAGTGGCCTTCGCCGTCGCCGGGCAGGACGGTCTTGCTGTGGTCCCAACCGTTGTGGGAACCGGGGAGATAGACCTGCTCGGGGAATGCGGTGTTGATGAACTTGATGGTGTACGGACAGGCGGAGACGTCCATGACGAGCTTGTACTCACCGACCGCAGTGCTGGCTATGTTGCCGCCGCCGAAGCCTACGGCACTGAGCTCGCCGCCGAGGCTGACTGTCCAGTCGTGGTTGAAGCGGATCTTGAATTCGCCTTCCTTGAAATCGGTGACTGCGGAGAAAGTCTTCGCTTCGGCGTCGTACTCGAGATCGACATCCTGACCCCAGCTGAAGTCGCCGACCGCGCTGCCGATGAGGGAGAGGGTCTCGAACTGGGCGAGGGTGAGGGTGTTGAGCTTCTTGTTGAGAACGACGTTATAGATACCGGACGGGACGACGATGTTGTCGCTGACGCCTACGGTGCCGGTCGCGAATGCGTATTCGCCGATCATCTCGACCTCGACCTTGCCGCCGAAGTCATCCTTCCATTCGGGACCGGGGCAGAACTTGAACTGCGCGTCGGCACCGTCGGTGGTCGTAAGGTCGATGACACCTTCGTAGAGGCCCTTCTGCGCAGTGCTCTGCTTGATAGTAGGAGCAGATGCGGGATCCCAGCCCTGGTGGCTGCCCGGGAGATAGACCTGGTCGGGGAAGGTGGAAAGGAAGGTCGTAACGGCGACGGGGTCGGAGGTGACGGCGACGCCGTTCGGCAGGGACTCGCAGTAGGCGGTCACGACGACTGCTACCTGGCACTCCTCGGCCTCCGGAGCTCCGGCGGCGACGAGGGCCTCGTTGAGCTCGTCGACGGAGAGCTTGTAGGAGGTCTCGCTGATGGGCTTGTCGCCGGTGAGGCTGTATTCAGACGATCTCCTCAGCCGCCTTGGTCGGGTCGAGGACGACGGGCTCCATGAGGAGTGTAAACTCGGGAGCGACGGCGTCACCGTTGACATAGACGTTGACGGCGAGAGGAGCGGAAGCATAGACAGCCGCCCCGTCGGCGACCTTCACCTGGAAGATGAAGGATGCCGTGGAGTTCTCCGGGAAATCGAAACTCGCAGTGAGGATATCCTTGAACTCGGCCTTGGAAACGGAGAAGTAGAGTTCCTCGGTGTTCGCGAGCTCCACCTCATCTTCGCCGAAAGCGGCGGTAAAGGTATACGGGAGGCCCTTGGGAAGGTTCCTGTAGGCCGACCACGCGAAGGTCACATCCTCGTCCGGGGTACCGGTCGTAAGGAGGATGTCGTTGTGTGCATAAAGCTCGGGGGCGACAGGGTCGGTCGAGAACGCATCCTCGCTCTTGGGCTGGCAGGAAGCGAAACCGGCGATGATAGCCGCGGCTGCAATCAGATTGAATATCTTTTTCATGGCTTCTTCTCTTTATTGCTGTTCATAGACGATCACAAGAGGAGTGCGGTTGCCGTAGAGCTTGATGACGTAGGTGCCTTCAAGACCGGGCTTGATGTTGGCCGCGTCGCCGCTCTGGTTGAGCTCGAAGCCGCCTTCGACATCGGAGCTGGCCTGGACCGCGTCACCGAACTTCATGCCCCAGTCGTCCTTCATGCGGACGAGGAACTCGGTGTCGGCGGCGAGGGTGACGGCGGGCGTCGCCCAGACGTTTGCTGCGGAATCGTAGGTGAAGTAAACGTCCTTCGACCAGTCACCGCCGCATTCGGCGATGCTTCCGATGACGCTCACGCACTTCACGAACTCCCTGGAGAGCTGTTTCTTGTTGAGGTCCACTGTGACGAAGTTGACTTCCTCTCCGGCGGGGATACCGAAGTTACCGTCCTTGTCGCCGTAGTCGTAGCCTTCCCAGGTCGCGGTGTAGCCGGCGGAGATGCCGGTCCACTCCGTACCTATGACAAGCTTGAACGGGCAGATACCGGGGGTGTTGTCGGCGTCTTCCTTGAATTCGGCGAGGATCCTGTAGATCTTGGTGCCGCCTTCCATCTCCCAGAGCTCGGTGCCGAACTGGCTCCAGCCCTGATAGTAGCCAGGCATGTAGATGCTGGTCTTCGGAGCGTCGAAGGTTGTGATAGAGAAGGTTATCTCGTTTGAGCGGACGGGCTCCGCTCCGGTGCCGTTGACGGCGGCGATGAGATACGCGCCGACTTCGGCGGTCTCGTTCTTGCCAACGCCCACGCCGGCGCAGGCGACTCCGTTGAGGTCGGACTTGCTGACCGTGAGGGAGTTGGAGTAGGACTGACCGATGAGGGCCTCATTGCCTTCAAAGGTCATATAGAGCTGGTAGCTGACCTCGACGGGGGCGCCGAAATCGGCCGGAGTCCAGTTGAAGACCACTGCTTCGACCTTGTTGTTGACCTGATTGATGACAACATTGCCGACAGGGCTGAGGACCGGAGCTACGCAGTCTTCCACGGGGCTGAGCTGCGTCTTCTCGAACTGCCTCTCGCAGGAGACGGCGCCGAGGAAAGCGGCTGCAGCCATAACTATTGTGAATATACGTTTCATAGAGTCTTCCTTATTTTAGTAGCCGATGTTCTGGACGAGCTTGCTGTTCGCGTTCATATCGGTCATAATGATCGGATAGATGGTCATGTACTCTGGAATGGCGATCTTGCCATCGGCGATGCCGCCCTTGAGGGTCCAGGGGAAGGATGCGGCCGTGTAGTAGCCGTAACGGATGAGGTCGGTCCTGCGGTGGCCTTCCCACATCAGCTCGCGCGCCCTCTCGTCGAGAAGGAAGTCGAGAGTGATGTTGTCGGGCATCGGGACGCCGGCCCTGTCGCGGAGAGACTTGATGTAGCCCCTGGCCTCGGAAGAAGTGACGGTGCCGTCACCGAGCCTTGCTTCAGCCTCGGCGTAGATGAGGTACATCTCCGGGAGACGGAAGATCGGGAAGTCGCAGGAAGACAGCTTGTAGTTGTCCACCTCGGAGCCGTTGATGTGGCCGTCGCTGTAGCGGGAAGAGAACTTCCAGCAGCGCCAGCCGGTCGCGACATCGCTGTTGTCGAAGTCCCTCACGCCCTCGTTGATGAAGAAGGCCCTCTTGTCGGAGGTCTCCCTGTTGTAGCCGAAGCCTTCGCCGGACCAGTCAACCTCCTTGAGGTCGAAGCGGGCAACATAGTCGTTGGCCACGTGGTAGCCGTTCCAGCGCTCGACCATGACATTCTCGGAGGAAAGTCCGAGGAGGGAGGCTATCTTCTGGGAAGAAGCGTCGTCAAGGGCGGCGGAAGCGAGGGTGGTAGTGCCGCCCCAGCTCTGCGCGTGGTCCTTGTCGTATTCAATCGCGAAGATAAACTCGTTCTCGGCCGCACCGGTCTCGGTGTTGTCCTGGAAGAAGTTGTCCTCGTAGGAAGGATTGAGGATGTAGCCCATCTCGATGACGGCCTTGGCGGCATCCTTGGCTTTC
>CADAXR010000058.1 GCA_902791945.1 uncultured Bacteroidia bacterium | reverse complement strand
TTCACCTTCCATCGCGCAGGTGCGCATCACACGTACCGTACCGAGGGCCAGATGGCTGACGCTGATGTCGCGTCCGGCCATGAACATATTCTCGATGTCCCTGTTGTAGAGACAACGGAAAGGTATGGGGTAATAATCCAGCGGAGTAAGGCGCCCGCGACTGAGCCAGGGGTCCTTGAAGCGGGCGGCGTTGTCCGGGTCGGGCTCGTGGTCGTCGATGTACCAGGAGGTTGATACGCAGCCGTCGGGATACTGCACGAAGTTGCGGAGATCGTTCTCCGTAAGGATGTGGTCGCCGAAGAGTCGGCGGCTTTCGCGCTTGCCGGCATAGAACGACAGCCACGCGAAGTCTTCGCAGGCAACCTCCTCGCGAAAGCTCGAATGATTCTTCAGGTAGGACCAGTTGGAATAGGCGACATACATACCATAGTCGCGGATCTTCTCGGCGTCTTTTATCATGTCGTCCTTCATGCCGACTTCCCAATACCACTGGCCGCGGCGTGCATTCTGGACAGTCTCTTCGTCGATGGGGAGGCCCCAGTCTATGTCGGGGAAGGCAACGGGGACCTCGCGGGGCTCGCTGTACCATTGGATCGAGGCGCCGAGGGTAATACCGTCCGGGGTATCCGGGGCGGAAGGCTCGCCGTAAACATCTTTCGACTCGCGGCCCATAGCCCACTGCGCCCCGGCGAGCACACCAAGGGTCGCATCGCCTGTACAATCTGCGAAAACATCGCCTTCGAGGCGGATCTCGCGGTAGTTGTCCACCTGAGTGGCTATGACGGCTTTTATGCTTGTCCCGTCCTTCTCGACGGCAGTCACGCGGTATCCTGTGAACGACGTGATATTCTTCTCGGCCGCGACAGCTTCCGCCTTCTTATCATCCTCATAGACCTCGGCAGGACGGGCGTTGCCTTTCTGTGCGGGGCCAAACTCGTTGAGGAGATAGCCCAGGGAAGGGAATAGACCGATATTGAGGCGTCCGCCAAGGCCGACACGGACCTCGGAGGAGTTGTTGCCGCCGAATACTTTCCGATCCTGCACGAGGGCGACTCTGCTGCCAAGACGCGCTGCGCTGATTGCAGCACACATCCCTGCGACGCCTCCGCCGACCACGACAAAATCATACTTGCCCTTAAACTCCGGTTCCGGGAGATCGAGGAGGGCGCGGCGGAGAGAATCGATATCTCCGGGCTCCTCTTCGGTGAGGGTAAGCAGCACCGAATCAAAGCGGGCATCAAAGCCGTCGAGGTCACGGACTGACAGAGAATGGCGGCCTTTTTCGAGCCGGATCTTCCCGCCTCCCTGCCAATGCCACCCGGGACTTTCCGTCCCGAATACGGTATCAAGCGCCTTCCCGTCAAAGATGAGCGAGAACTTGCCGGGACCGGGGCGGTCCGTCCACCAGGCGGTCCAGTTTTTTGTCCTGACCCAGACGTTGTACTCCCCCTCCTGCGGAGCTTCGAAAGTCGTAGATGCATCTTCGACCGGCTCTCCGAGCCCGTGGGCAAGGAGTTCGGAGGAACCCATGACCTCCATAAACTGGGGGTCCGAAATCCATCCGCCGAGGCTTTGAAACATCGAGCCCGGGAGGAGTATGGAATTTTCCCTGTCTTTCATTTCTTTATCTTGCTACCAAGCGTATACAGAGGGTTGATTATTTTTGTCTCAAGCTGCCCGTCGCCTTTTATTGCGCCGAGAAGCATACGGAATGAGTATTCCGCAACGAGTTTGGTCGGCTGGTTTACAAAAGAGAACCAGGGGTTGAACATTTCCGAGCGGTCCTCCTGGTCAAACCCCACTACGGCAAGGTCTTCCGGGATTGAGAATCCCAGTTCGTTTATGGCGGAAAGGCCGTCAACCGTGATGGCGTTGGATGGGAAAATCATTGCGTCTATCCCCTCTTCGCGGGCGTTGTGGAGCACGGAGACGATGTCACGTCGCATTGTCTCACGCGCAAGGATGGCCGACGTGAAGGAAATACCGTTTTTTTCAGCCTCTTCACGGCAACCGTTCTCCCGTGCGATGATGGTCGGAATGTCAGTCTCATAACGTACCAGGCCGATATGCTTTCTCCCCTGACTGCAGAGGATTCTTACGGCACAGCGGCCGGCTTTTTCGTTGTCAAGAAGCACGCGGCCGACGCCTTCTACTCCGGGTAGGTCGCGGTCGAAAAGCACGACCGGCAGCCTGCGCTTGAGGATCTTGGCAATTGAATCCTCAACGCCGTGGCACGGAGCTACGATAAAGCCGTCAACGCCGGAGTAGAGAAACTTGTCCACGAGCTGGCGGAAATTCTCCTTCCGGTCGTCGGTACTGGCGATTATCGTCAAGTACCCCGCGTCATTGGCGAGTTTTTCAATCTTGCGGCATATCTGGCCGAAACAGGTGTTGGAGATGTCGGAGACTATGACACCGATGGTGTCGCTGCGGCCGGTGCGGAGCGAGGTCGCAGCCTTGTTTCTATGGTAGCCGAGGCGCTCGGCAGTCTCGACAATGCGTTCAGCCGTCTTCTGGGACGCTGAGCAAAGGTATTCGCCCGAAGGGCCTCTCCGTGCATTGAGCACGAAAGATACGAGGGATATGGATACCCCCGCAGCCTCCGCGACATCGCGGATTGTCACATCCGGGGAAACTATCGGTCGGTCACTCATGGTACAAATATATAAATAGTGCTCCCACGAAGGTAGGATTTTATTTCTAAAACGTTTTACAGGATTTTACAAACATTTTACAAGAAGGTATTGCGGGGTTAAAGGATATATTGGGTATATTTGTAGGTGTGCGCAATTCGCACGCTTTGTTTTTATGAGAATACATCTTGTTATTCCCGCCCTTGCGGGCCTTGCCGGGCTGCTGGCTTCGTGCCGGTGCGACATTCCGGTAGACAGAATCGCTGAACTTTCCGCAAAGCAGTGCACCATTTTGGAGCAGTCGCTGACGGAGGACACTTTCCCGCGCTACTTCCAGAACGGCGAGCTGAAACTCGCAGACACCCACTGGTGGTGCAGCGGCTTCTTCCCCGGCGTGTGCTGGTACACCTACAAGCTGAGCGGAGACGAATCCATGAAGGAGATGGCTCTCAGGCAGACCTCCAAAATCCTGGACGTGTCCCTTCTGTCCGGAGACCACGACCTTGGTTTTGAGGTGATGCCTTCTTCAGGCGAAGCGTGGAAGGAGACGGGCGACAGCCTGTACCTCAAGACTGTACGCGATGCCGCGGAGCAGCTCGCCGGCCGCTTCTCGCCCGTCGCCGGAGTTATCAAAAGCTGGAACAATCCCCATTTCTCATATCCTGTCATTATTGACAACATGATGAACCTGGAGCTGCTCACCTACGCCTCCAGAATCTTCGGCGTCCCCGAGTGGAAGGAGATAGCCATAACCCACGCCAGGACGACTATCAAGAACCATTTCCGTGAGGACAACTCCTGCTATCACCTCGTGGACTACAACCCTGAAGACGGGAGCATAATCCGCAAGCAGACCGTCCAGGGCTACGCCGACGAGTCCGCCTGGTCCCGCGGCCAGGCCTGGGCCCTGTATGGATTCACGATGATGTTCCGGGAGACCGGCGAGGAGGATTTCCTTGCCCAGGCGGAGAAGGTCGCAGCCTTCCTGCTGCCGCGTCTTGAGGGCCGGCCCGTCCCGCCGTGGGACTTCGACGCCCCGGAGGAGTCCATCGGGCAGGACGACGCTTCGGCAGGCGCCATTATGGCTTCAGCCTTCTTCGAGCTGTCCGGCCTTACTCGCGACGCCGGTCTTGCAAAGCGCTATCGCGCCCAGGCGTTGGAGACGCTGAAGGCCCTTTGCGGCGAGAAATACCTGGCCACTGAAGGAGAGGTCGGCGGATTCCTCCTCAAGCACAGCACCGGCCACTACCCCAAGGGCAGCGAAGTCGACGTATCTCTCACCTACGCCGATTACTACTTCATGGAAGCCCTCTGGCGCTACAAAAATCTTTAGACAATAGCGCCGTGGGAGCGGCAGACGAGAGCGGAGAGCTCGACAGCGCGCCTGTGGGCCGCTGCCGGGCTCTCGCCTTGAAGTATGGACGCGATAAATGCGGCGGTGAAGGAATCACCGGCGCCGACGGTGTCGACGACTTTCACTTTAGGTGTGTCGATGTGGGACAGAAGGCCGGCCGGGCCGTGGACCTCGCTGTCCTTTGCGCCGCAGGTATAGATAAGGTAATCGAGACTGTAGCGTCTGATGATCTCCGGAATACCCTCAAGTCCGGTGATTCCCATCACGACGGGAAGCTCGTCCTCGTTGAGTTTGAGCACATTAGCCCTCTCAAGAGAGGCCTCTATGACCTCCTTGCTGAAATAGTGCTGGCGGAGGTTGATGTCAAAGACCCTCATAGCGGCGGCGGGGACGGCGTCAAGGATACGGAGGATGGCCTCGCGGGACCGCGGCGAGCGCTGAGCCAGGCTGCCCCAGCAGACCGCGTCGGCCTTCGCCGCCAGCGCCAGCACCTCCGGCGTCGCGTCCAACGCGTCCCAGGCGACATTTTCGAGGATTTCGTATTTCGGAACACCATGGGCGTCAAGGCTCACCAGCACCCTGCTGGTCGGAAGACCGGGATGTTGCAGATAGTCTGTACGAAGCCCGTACGACTTGCAGGCCGCGAGCGTCTCTGCGCCGAGCTCATCGTCGCCTACGGCGCTCACCGGATAACTGTCGGCCCCGAGTTTCATTGCGTGGTACGCAAAATTGACCGGCGCTCCGCCGAGCGCTTTTCCTTCCGGCAGACAGTCCCAAACTATCTCCCCTATTCCTAAAATTACAGGTCTTTCCATAGGCTAACGGACTATTTTTGAGAGTGTGCAAAATTAATAACTTTTCATGAACTTTTCTTATCTTTGCAACCATGGATATGACACCCTGTTTATGAAAACTTTCGGAATTGCCGCGGTGGCTGCCGCATTATTCTCCTGCTGCATTATGAACGCAAAAGAACCTGCCTTCAAGGGCACCGAATGGGTGTTTATTGAAAAAATCTTCGTCGCTGACGCGGGGACGATGACAATTACCCACACTCTGAAATTCACCTCGGACAAGGAAGTGGAAGTCGGCTGGCAGTCCTATATGCCGGCCCACCCGCAGATGTACATGAACTCCGACGGCACGGTGGACACAGTCCCCGCCAGTGGCAACGAATCCGTCGAAAAAGGCACCTATGTCTATAAAAAAGGCATGCTGACCATCACCCTCGAAGACGGCTCCGTCAAGGAGTACAAATACCAGGACGGCCTTCTCCTTGCCGAAGGACACACCGAAGGCATGGTCTTCTCACAGAAGTTGCAATAGCAGATTCATAAAAAAATATGGCAAAGAAAATCATTATCCTCGGCGCCGGCATGATGGGCTCCGCCCTGGCCTTCCCGGCCGCAGAGAACGGAAACGAAGTTCACATTGTGGGCACCTGCCTCGACGACGCGATAATCGACGGATACATAGCGACCCGCAAGCACGAGAAGTTCTGCCGTCCTTTCCCGGAGAATGTGCAGTTCCACTATTTCAAGGACTGGAAGAAGGTGGCCGAGGGCGCCGACTTTATGATCGGCGGCGTATCTTCCTTCGGGGTGGACTGGTTCCTGGAGGAGATACTGACGCAGCTTGATCCTGCGATGCCTGTGCTGAGCGTCACCAAAGGTCTCCGCGCAACGGAAGACGGCACTCTGCTCTCGTATCCCGGATTCTGGGAGAGCGAGCTCGCGAAGCGGGGAATCCACCGCGAGATCTGCGCGATTGGCGGCCCCTGCACCTCCTACGAACTTGTGTTCATGGATCCTTCCGAGGTGGGGTTCTGCGGACGCGACAGGGCGGCGCTCCGGATGATGAAAGAGGCCATGCAGCGGCCTTATTACCATATCTCGCTGACGGACGACGTGATCGGCCTCGAGAGCGCCGTGGCGCTCAAGAACGCCTACGCGATGGCCGTCACCCTCGCCGTCGGGCTCAACACCCGCTGGCACGGCCCCGACGAGCCGCAGCACTACAATTCCCAGGCGGGCACCTTCACCCAGGCCGTCCGCGAGACCCACGCCCTGATGCAGATGCAGGGCGGCACGTTCGAGAGCGAATGCATCGGGCTGGGTGATCTGTACGTAACCATATTCTCCGGCAGGACCCGCCGCTGCGGCGTCCTTATGGGCGAAGGCCTCAACTATGACCAGGTGACCGAAGCGCTCGCAGGCATCACCCTCGAGAGCCTCGTCATAACCCGGGTGATGGGGCAGGCCATCCGCCGCAAGGCAGAGCTCGGGCTCGTGGACCTGAAGAATTTCCCCCTCCTGATGCACATTGTCGACATCCTCGACAAAGGCGCCGCCGACGCCGACCTCCCCTGGGAAGCCTTCACATTCGAATCCTTCAAATAAAAACCATGTTTGTATGCTAGTGTCAAACAGACATAATGTATTGATTGTCCTGGCAGCCCTCGCATTGATTGCAACGGGCTGCAATAAGGAAGACAACAATGAACGCGACCCCGCCAATGACGAGATGGGGCACATTGGTAATGGAAAAACTGAAAGAGGTCAGAACAAAAATTCAGTGGTATTCCCGATTGGCGATACCGGCTGGAAGGGTAAAATCTACTATGAAGGCGGGAATAATTCCATGATATATTACGACAACGGCACATTCACTCCCGCCTGGAACGGGACTAATAATTATATGGCCGGCGTCGGATATTATTATGGCAGTACCGGCGTGAAATATCAGAACATGCAGTATGACTGCTATTTCAGGCACAGTAAGGCCGGCAATGCCGGAGGGTATAGCTTTATAGGCATTCATGGATGGACGTTGGACCCTCTCGTCGAATTCTATATTGTCGACGACTGGTTTACCAAACCAGGGCCCAATCTTCTCGGTCAAAGAAAAGGTGAATTTACTGTTGACGGCGATAATTACGAAATATTCCAGAACATTAGAGTTCAAGCGGAATCCATAATGGGTACTCAGACATTCCCTCAGTTTTTTTCTGTCCGAAAGAGCGCACGCTCAAGCGGTCATATCGACATCTGCGCCCATTTTAATAAATGGGAAAGTATGGGAATGCGTATGGGTGACATCTACGAGGTCATGTACATAGTCGAAGCCGGCGGCGGCACCGGCACGCTGGACTGCACTTATTTCTTCATGAGCGACGGGAAATAACTGATTGAATACAAAATAGACCGGTTTTAGCCGGTCTTTTTTTGTGTACCCTAACCGTTCCATTCTCGAACCGTTTGCCGGAGGGAATGGACCTCTGCGCTGAACTCAGGCCGGGTCGTTTTCATAGCCGTCCCTGAGACAGGTCTTATGGACCCGGATGGGCTCCTTGCAAAGATTGATGATCTCGTATTTGCCCATATCGGCGGGGACGCACGCTATTTCCATGAAATCGAGGTCGAAGAATCTCTCCGGATGCTCAATGCTGCGGATGCGCACGTGATCGCCATCGACGAGTGTGAGCACGTGGAATTTCTCGCCCTTGGTGTCCTGCTCGCATCTGCTTTCGAATTCAAGGCGGCGTAGAGAGAAGTAAACCTGAGGGTTTTCGCCAAGGATGTACTCTTCCCACCCCTCACCCTTGTCGGCGAGGCATGGCTTCTGCACAATGTACTCGGGGCTGTCCGGATTGTGGATTTCGCTGTAGCGGCGGTCCTGGCGGACGTTGAGCTCGCCTAGGTGAGTGTGGATCGGACGCTGTTTGCCGTCGAAGTCGAGACGCAGGTAGTCGTACATCTTGTAGGTGTAGCTGCCGATCGTGAGCGAACCGATCTCCAGGATTACCTGGTTGCGGCCGCTGGAGTGGATTGTCCCGGCGGGGAGCATCACCTGAAGGCCCGGCTTGCTCTCTTCGTAGCTCACGTATTTCATGTAGTCGCAGGGCTTGTGCTCTGTGTCGGCGGCCTCGATTTCCCTGAAGAAAGCGGGGATGTCGGCATCGTCGCGGAAGCCGATGAAGGTCTTGGCCTCGTGACCTGTAATCACGACATAGTAGCTCTCGTCCTGGCGGCCGAACTCGTTGTAGTTCTCTACGTTGAACTTGCCGCCGGAGTGGCACTGTACGCTCATATTACCGGTGCTGTGATAGGAGTCGTCCCAGTTGAACCGGATGGGGAAATAGCCGCGGTATTTGCGGACGCATTTCTCGCCCATAAGGTTGACCCCCTCCTTGTGGACGAAGGAGCAGTAATTGATGTCGAGCATCTCGGAGCCCGCCTCGACCAGCACGCTCACCTCCATCGGGATGAAATCGAACACCCAGGCTGCGTTACGCATCTTCTCGGGAAGATGACGCTGCTTCTTCATATAGGTACCACCCCACACGCCTTCAAGGTAGCAGGGTTTCGCGCGAAACGGATATTTTACAAGTTGGGCGCAGATGTCGGCGAAAGCCTCGAACGGCATCATCTGAAGATTCTGCCGGTCGTTGTCGAGCACATACCAGTCGAGCTCGCCGGACGCGAACAGGGCCTTGCGGAGCTGCACTGCGTTCTCGAAATCGCAGTAGTAGCAGCGACGGATCGTACGGTTGATGATGCCGGGGTGCTTCTTTCCAAGGTTGGAATATTCACCCGCCCTGATGCGCAGCATGCTGTTCATAGGGGTGAGATCGAAGAAGACTTTGACATCGTAGAGACTTCTGAACTCGGGGATGAGGCAGCCGTAGCCGAAGACGGCGACGATCTTGCCGGGGGCCTTTGCAGCGGCGACATCCTTCTTGAATGGCTCGATCTTGTCCACATCCAGAAGGCCCTCATAGCCGCCGTGCCACACCTTGCCGTAAAGAAGGGTAGGGTCGATCTTGGTGTCCCAGATGAGAAGAGGGTCGATAATGGCGTCGATCTCCTTGCCGCTCTTGAGAGTGAGGGCGTTGCAGTCGAAAGTCTCGAAGCCGAGGCCTAGAATGTCACACTCACGGGAGAGGAGGCCGATGAAGAGGTCCCACTTGGCGGTCGTGTAGCCGTCGAGGGCAAGGATAACGCCTTCCTTACGTGCCTTGTCGGCAAGAGTTGAGGCAAACTTCTTGACGACGGCAGGAGTGCCGCCGCTTATAATGGATTCAACTGTCTTTTTGGAAAGTTCCGGACGGTTCACGGGTTTGGGGTCGTGAAACGGGAACGGGTTGTACATGAAACTCATAGTGCGTAATATTCAAATCCCATAATTTCTGCAAGGGCTTCCAGCTGGGGACGCCAGTCGCCGTCGGCTATCGCATAGTGCTGTGTAGCACCGATATTAAGTATCTCCTCGAAGAGGACTTTCACGGGGGTCTCGGGGCGGAAGATGGTGTGGCTGTAGGTCGCCAGGAGGTGCTTCTTGTCGCTCTGGGGAGTCTCCTTCTCGGAGAGGCTGTCGGCCATGAAGGTTATCATCTTGTAGACTCCGTCTTCTTCATAGAGACCGGCGACCGTCTTTCGGCCGGGGCTGAAGCGGTACCAGGCGAAAGGAGCGCCAGCGTACTTCCAGCTGGTCTTTGCGAAGCGCACGTCGCGGGAGATCACTACATTGTCCTGCCAGTCGGGGTCGTTGTGGTCGTTGGGACCGGCGTGGCCGCCTGCGAAGGTGCCGAAGTCGTTCTCGATGTGGAAAGGCTCGATGAAATTGACGTTCTTGCCGGAGATGAGTTTGAGCATATAGGTGATGAGGCCGGCGCCGATGTCGGCTTCGGGCACCAGGACGCTGACGTTCTCGTTGAACCACTGCGGATAGAAGCCCGCGCGGCAACCGGCGGTGCGGAAGGTCGCCTGGTCGATGTCGTTATAGACATAGCAGTCGATGTCGTTCTTCTCGGCCATTTTCTTGATGGCGAGCGTCGCCTTGACGCAGCCTATGAACTTGTCGTATTCGACGTCTTCCATCATCTTATATTTGGATGTCAGCTCATCGGCATAGGCTTTCACCTCTTCGTCGGTGAGGTTCTCTATCTCGGTGCCGTAGTCGGAATAAGGCAGGTAGTGGATCTCGGGGCCAATCTTCGTGAAGAGGTCGTAATTGTCGATGTAGGTGCTCCACATCGCCTCGTTCATATTGGCCATGAGACCGACGTTGGAGTTGCGGAGGATAGCCCTCGCCCTGGCGGCGGCGGCGTAGACACGCACCTGTTCCGTAATCTCTTCTCGTGTACCAAGGACGGTCTTCACATTGGCACGTCCGGTGCGGACGACACTGCCCGAACCCTCAAGCGAGCCGACCAGTGTGCCGGCGCAGAGGTAATCGACGAAATCGTCCTCGTCGAGGGTGGTCTCGAATGTCATCTTCGGCTTAGCCACGTTGCAGAAGAGGATGGGGATTTCGGGACAGTCGCGAAGGAAACGGATCCAGGCGAAGTCCTCGCTCCAACTGAGGAACTCGGCATAGATGAAATCTACCTTCTCGTTGTAGAAGAGGTCCATAGCCCTACGGGCATCCTCCCTATCATAGACGATACCGGGATCCACGAGGTCGAGGAACTCCATCGTGGCTTTGATCTCCTTAACAGCCTTCTCTTTGCGCTCACCATAGGTGCCACGCTTGGGGCCGTAGAGATTCTTGAATCTGGGGGACGCTACTAGTAGCAGTCCGGCCCTGGGTTTTCTGTTTTTTAGTTCGACTTTCATTTTATATGGTTTTTATCGTAATCCTTCTGATATCTGACACGCGCAACTATGAACATAAGCGCGCTGCACACCACCCATATGACGGCAAGGATGGGGAAAGTGGCGCTGAGGCTGCCCATACTTTCTTTGAGGGCCCCGAGGATGACAGGGGCGAGGGCTCCCACGGCGAAGCCGGTCATAATCATTGCGCTTGAGCAGCTTGCATGAAGATGCTCCGGGGTCACGTCGTAAAGTACCGCATAGGTGTTGGCGTCGAAGAACGCACGGAAGAAACCCCATCCGGCAAAGCTGATATAAAGCAGCCAGAGGGCCGGGTGGCCGCCCATAAGGAAGAGGAACACCGCGCCTCCGAGAAGGCCGGCGGCCTGGAGGCTCATCCTGACCTTGTGGTTCCTGGCAGCAAGCTTGTCCGACAGCGTCCCTGCCAGAAGCACTCCTATGAAGGCTGACACATAGGTCCAGAACATAGAGTTGAAGCCTGCCGCGGCCTGGCTCTGAGCAAATTCCTCTTGCAGATAGGCAGGCACCCAGGTCATATAGCCGGTAATGACGAATATGAGACCGCTGAAGCCGATGGTGAGCATAAGCGCAGTCGGGGTGGTAAACACCGTCTTGAACCCGTCGAAGAATCCGGGTTTCTTCTCCACGGGCCTTTCCTCTTTCGGCTCCTCCTTCGGGTAGTCCTTGAGCCTGATAATCATAAGGATGCCCCAGATGATACCGGCTGCGCCGAAGATGATAAAACTGTACTTCCAGCCAAGAGAGTCGGCGATGAGGCCGGCGAGCCAGCCTGCGAGAATCACTCCTATATAATATGCCGTCTGGTGGATGGACATAGCTCTTGCGCGCGTGTCGGTGTGATACTGCCCCAGTAGCGAGTAGTTGGCCGGGCCGAAAAGAGCTTCGCCGCCTCCGGTCGCGATGCTACGCAGGATTACCAGCCACATAAAGCTGGTCGCGAGACCGGTGAACATCGTTGCAATACTCCAGAAGATGATGCTGAGGGTGGTCACCCACTTGCGGGAGAAACGATCGCCCGCCCATCCTCCGATGGGGACCATCAACGCATAAAACAAATTGAAAATTGTCGCGATGAGTCCCACGGAAGTGTCCGTCAGGTTGAGGGCGTCACGGATCGCAGGGAGAACGGTGTTGAATACCTGCCGGTCGCCCTGGTTCAGGAGGTAGGCCATCCACAGAAGCAGGAGGACTTCCCACTTATACCAGCTTTTTTTATGAAAAAATGTTTTCATAGATATAGAATTTTTTCAGTAATACCAGACCTTGCACGTCAAGGGGACAATATCAGGACCGTGACACTGCGGGCGGCCTGGGCGCCCATAACGAGGACCTGGGCGATGTCGGCAGTCTTGGAGGGGCCGCTGATGAAGGTGCCGTAGCCGTAATCGTTGAAGGCAATCCTCTTGTAGGCTTCGTGCATATTGCTCACTATGGCGTCCCGCGGAAGCAGTATGACAAGATGCTCGCATATAAAACAGACTGCCTTTTCCTTCATCGTCTGAGGGACCCAGACGCCGCCGTTCTCGGCGACGCCGACCGTGCCGGAGACAACTCCTATGTCAGTTCCGTCGAGCGCCGCAGCATTATCCACCAAGTCAGGATTGGCCGAGGCAATCCTAATCTCAGGGAGATTTGAAGCTATTGAATCAGCCTCCGGGAAAAGATCGCGGATAACCGCATTGACATCGCCGCCGGAAGGCACTTCGACAGCCTTCCCGCCGACTTTTGCAGTCATGTCGATAAACGCCGCCACCGGATCCTCAAAGACAAGCGGCGCCAGGTCTTCAAGTGAAGGCATGTCGAAACGCTCCCCTGCCGAAGCACGGATTTTTCCAAGTATCTTTTCCTTACTGCTCATGGTCTATGTCTTTGAATACCGAGTGGAAAGGCTTACGGGGGAAACGGACGACAGAAGTCGCAGCCTTGTACAGCAACGGATGCTTGAAAACCAGGCTCATACCTTCACTGAGAAGCTTTTTGCCCTTGCTTTCAGTACCGAGCTCAGGCAATTCCTGACGCCATTTGTAGATCTGGTCGCCAAGGTCCACCTTGACGGGGCATACGTACTGGCAGCTGTTGCAGAGCGTACA
>CADAXR010000057.1:10326-23195 GCA_902791945.1 uncultured Bacteroidia bacterium | reverse complement strand
GAGATGCGCAGGCGGGGCATCAAGTGCCCCCGCGAGGAGGAAATGGAACTTCTGCGGGCCGGGAAAAGGCCCGCCGGCTGCGACGGCCGCTTCAGCGACGCCTGCCGCGACTGCGCTTTGTTTAAATACGAAAAATAAGAACCTATGGCTCTTCTTGCAATAGTAGGACGCCCCAATGTTGGAAAGTCCACCCTCTTCAACCGGCTGGTCGGAATGCGCCAGGCGATAGTCGACGAGACCGCCGGCGTGACCCGGGACCGCCATTACGGCAAGTGCGAATGGTGCGGCCACGAATTCTCCGTGGTCGATACCGGCGGATACACCAGCAACTCCGAGGACGTCTTCGAATCGGCGATCCGCCGCCAGGTGGAGATAGCGATCGACGAGGCCGACGCGGTCCTCTTCATGGTCGAGGCCGCGACCGGCATAACCGATTATGACGCCGAGATAGCGGATGTGCTCCGCCGGAGCAAAAAGCCGGTCCTCCTTTGTGTCAACAAGGTGGACAGCGGAGACAAGATGTTCGACGTGCCGCAGTTCTACGCCCTCGGGCTCGGCGAACTCTACAGCATCTCGGCCGCGAACGGTTCCGGCACCGGCGACCTCCTGGACGCCGTCGTGAAGATGCTTCCGGAGGACAAACCGGAGGAAGAAGAGGTCTCGGACATCCCCAGGATTGCGATCGTAGGCCGCCCTAACGTCGGCAAGTCGTCGCTCACCAACGCCCTCCTCGGCGAGGACCGCAACATTGTGACCCCCGTCGCGGGGACTACGAGGGACTCCATTTCCTCCCTCTACAACCGTTTCGGCCACGAATTCATCCTCGTGGACACCGCCGGCATCCGCCGCAAGGCCAAGGTCAAGGAAGACCTGGAATTCTACTCCGTGATGCGCTCGATCCGCGCGATCGAGCACGCGGACGTCTGCATCCTCATGATAGACGCGACCCTCGGCATGGAGGCGCAGGACATGAACATCCTCAACCTCATAGACCGCAACAGCAAGGGCTGCGTCATCGTCGTCAACAAATGGGACCTTTTCGAGAAGGACTCCAACACTATGAAAAAGTACACGGAGTCGCTCCGCTCCCGTATCGCGCCGAACGACGACATCCCCATTGTCTTTACCGCCGTGACCGAAAAACAGAGGATCCTCGACGTCGTCGAGGCCGCCGCGAGGGTTGCGGAAAATATGAAGCGCCGCGTGCCGACAGCCCAGCTCAACGAAGTGATGCTCCCCGAGATAGAGGATTACCCGCCGCCCGCCTGGAAGGGCAAGTACATCAAGATCAAGTACGTGACGCAGCTTCCGACAAGGGTCCCGTCCTTCGCGTTCTTCTGCAACCTTCCCCAGTGGGTCAAGGACCCTTACAAGAGATTCCTCGAGAACAGGATACGCGAGCATTTCGATTTTTCGGGCTGTCCGGTCCGGATCCACGCCAGAAGCAAGTAAGCCATGCCCGACGTCCCCTTCATAAGCCTTTCGCAGCTGCTCTCGACCTACAAGGCGGTAGTCGAGGAGGCTTTCCAGGGGAGATACTGGGTCAAGGGCGAGATAACCCTCTGGACTCCGAGGGCGAACGGTCACTGCTATCTGGACCTTTCGGAGAGCAGGGCTGGCCGTATTACGGCCCAGTCCAAGGCCATTATCTGGAGCCGCAACTTTCCGAAGATCAGGGATAAATTCGAGAGCGCGACAGGGACGCCCCTCGGGGTCGGGATCTCCGTCCTCGTGAGAGTCCAGGTGAGTTTCTCGGAGACCTACGGGACTGCTCTTTTCATCGACGACATAGACCCTTCCTTCACTGTCGGCGAGAAGGCAGTCGCCCGCAAGCAGGCTATTGAAAAGCTGACAAAGCTCGGTTATATGGAGATGCAGAAGGAACTCTGCATCCCTGACATCCCGAGGCGGCTCGCGGTGATTTCATCCGCGACTGCCGCGGGGCTCCAGGATTTTGTCAATCACCTGGAGGGCAACCCCCGGGGCTACTCTTTCGACATCACGCTGCTGGAAGCCTCGATGCAGGGCGATGCGGCCGCCGGCTCCGTAATCGCGGCCCTCTCGGAGGCCTCTGCAGGCGATTACGACGCCGTTCTCATCCTGCGCGGCGGTGGGTCGGAGAACGACCTCGCCTGCTTTGACGACTACGACCTCGCGGTCGCGATCGCCGAGTGCCCCCTTCCCGTCGTGACCGCAATAGGCCACGACAAGGACCACCACATCGCCGATATGGTGGCCTGTGAATACGTCAAGACCCCGACCGCCCTTGCAGACCTCTTCATCGACCGCTTCGCAGAGGCGGAGGAGGTGGCCGAGGACCTTGTGAGGCGTGTTTTCACCGCTGCATCCTCGAGGGTGTCGCTTGCGGAAGCCTCGGCGGTCTCCCTTGAAGGCAGGGTGCGTATGGCGGCGGTGTCGCGGCTGGCGGCTGAGGAGAACAGGGTGGCCTCAAGGGTCCGCGCCGTTTCCTCGGCGCTGAACGCCCTTCACAGGAAGGCCGAGCGGGCCGTGGATGCATCGGCTTCCAGAATCCGCAATGTCTCGACAGTCAGGATCGGCGCCCTGCAGACCGCTGTCTCCCTCATTGAAACACGCATCGCTTCCGCCGATCCGAGGGCCCTTCTTTCCCGTGGATACGTCCTCGTGACCGGCACCGACAACAAACTTCTCAAGGGCGTCGGCCGGGTCCGTCCCGGAGACCGCATTGGCGTCCGTTTCTCCGACGGCTCAATCATAGCCCACGTCTCCGACGTCATACCTGAAGGCATAGAAAACGAAAAAGCTAACACCGCATAATTATGAAACCTGAATTCGACTACGCGGCGGCACTCGCCGAACTTGAGCAGATAGCCCTGAAGGTTGAGGACCCCGAGACCAGGCTCGACGACATCGACAAGCTGGTCTCGCGTTCCAGGGAGCTTCTCAAGGGCTGCCGCGAGTATCTTCAAGGCGTAAAGGACAAGATCGACTCTCTTGAAAAGGAGGACAAGTGATGAAAAAAGTCAAGATGCTCTATGACACGGACCCGTACCTGATGCCGTTCAAGGGTGCGATCGACGCAAGGCACGCCCGTATCCTCGAAGCTGTAAAGCGCTATGGCGCGGGCGGCAACCTGAGGGACGGGATCAACAACCACCTCTTCTACGGCCTCCACCGAACCCCCTCCGGCGACTGGGTCTTCCGCGAGTGGGCTCCGAACGCCACGAAACTCTATCTCATAGGCGAATTCAACAACTGGAAGCGCACCTCCGCCTACTGCCTCAATCCCATAGGGAACGGCAACTGTGAGATTGTCCTCCCCGAGATGTTCCTCCACCACGGCGAGCTCTACAAGCTCTTCATCGAGTGGCCCGGAGGAGGGGGGGAGAGGCTGCCAGCCTACACTACACGCGCCGTCCAGGATCCCCAGACCAAGGTCTTCTGCGCCCAGGTCTGGGATCCCGCCGAAAAATACGTCTGGAAGCACAAGGGGCCCGGTAAGCGCCCCCACCCGTTCATCTACGAATGCCATATCGGGATGAGCGGAGAGAAGGAGGGAGTCGCCTCCTTCGACGACTTCCGCAAGAATGTCAAGAAAAAAGTGAAAAAACTCGGCTATGACACACTCCAGATCATGGCCCTCCAGGAGCACCCCTACTACGGCTCCTTCGGCTACCAGGTCTCCAATTTCTTCGCCCTTTCCTCCCGTTTCGGCACTCCGGAGGAGTTCAAACGGCTGGTCGACGAGGCCCACGGAGCCGGCATCGCGGTGGTCATGGATATAGTCCATTCCCACTCCGTGGACAACGAAGCCGAGGGCCTCTCCCGTTTCGACGGCCGCGACGACCTCTACTTCTACCAGGGTCCCCAGGGACACCATCCGGCATGGGGTTCCCGCTGTTTCGACTACGGCAAGGACGAGACCCGCTATTTCCTGCTTTCCAACGTCAAATACTGGATGGAGGAATACCACGTGGACGGTTTCCGTTTCGACGGTGTGACATCCATGCTCTACTGGGACCACGGCCTCGGAACGGCTTTCAGCGGCTACGACGCCTACTTCAACCAGGGCGTCGACGAGAATGCCGTGACATACCTCGCCCTTGCGAACATCCTCATCAGGGAGATGAATCCGGACGCCTTCTCGATAGCGGAGGACGTCTCCGGGATGGCCGGCCTCGCCGCCCCGCTTGAAAAGGGCGGCATAGGCTTCGATTTCCGCATGGCGATGGGTATCGCGGACTACTGGATCAAGATTATCAAGGAGCGCTCCGACGACGAGTGGGGAGTCGGCGACATCTGGTGGCAGCTGACCAACAAGAGGGCCGACGAGAAGACCATCTCCTACGCCGAGTGCCACGACCAGGCCCTCGTCGGTGACAAGACTATCATTTTCAGGCTTATAGACAAGGAGATGTATTTCTCCATGGACACCTCCTCGCAGAATCTTATCGTTTCCCGCGGCATAGCCCTTCACAAGATGATACGCATCGTGACGGCCGCAACGGCCGGCGACGGCTACCTCAACTTCATGGGCAACGAGTTCGGCCACCCCGAGTGGATCGATTTCCCGAGGGAGGGGAACGGCTGGTCGTTCAAGCACGCCCGCCGGCTCTGGTCCATCGAGGACGACCCCAATCTCCGCTACCGTTTCCTCCGCAATTTCGACGAGTCGATGGTGAAGTTGCTCCGTAAGGAACGCACTCTTTCCGCTCCCCCTGAACTTTTAGTTCAGGATGAGGAGAAGAAAGTCTTGATTTTCAGGCGCGGAAAGTGTATCTTTGCGCTGAATTTCTCGCCGGAGGGTTCATGGGCCGACTACGGGTTCGGCGCCCCCGCCGGAGAGTGGGTGGAGGTCCTTGACTCGGATCAGCCTGAGTATGACGGGTTTGCGCGTCTCAAAAGTGGTGAAAGCCACTTTACTGTCGACGAAAAATCCCCCAACGGCACCGGGGCCTATCCCGCCACCCTTTACCTGTATCTCCCTTCGCGGAGCGTCCAGGTGTTAAAACTTAAAAGCTAGTTAAAATGGCATTTCTCAAATTCAACAAGTCCGAGCTGGTGAACCTGGAGTATTCGCTGGGAAGAGAAATCATCGAGGCCAACAAGACCGGCGCCTATTGCAACACTTCCATCGTGACCTGCAACACCAGGCGTTACCACGGCCTCCTCGCGTTGCCCATCGACGCTTTCGGCGGCTACCGCTACCTTCTCCTCTCCTCCCTCGACGAGACCCTGACCCTCATGGGCAAGAGTTTCAACCTCGGCATCCACTGCTACGGCGACATCTATGAGCCGCGCGGCCACAAATACATCGTCGATTTCGACGCGGACCCCGTCCCCTCGATCACATACAAGATCGGCGGCATCGTCTTCCGCAAAAGCATAGTCCTAACCCCGGACCACAACCAGGTCCTCATCAACTACGAGCTCCTGCAGGCCCCCGGCAAGGTAAAGCTGACCCTTAAGCCCTTCCTCGCCTTCCGCAGGGTCCACGACCTCACCTCGGAGAACCAGCAGGCCCACACGGGCTTCTCCGCCATCCCTTCCGGAGTGACGTTCAACCTCTACCCCGGTTTCCCGGACCTCCACTTGCAGACCAGCTCGGCCTCCGTGTGGACTTCCGCCCCGACCTGGTACAAGGGCGTGACCTATTCGGACGAGATGCGCCGCGGCTTCGACTGCCGCGAGGACCTCTTCGTCCCCGGCAGTTTCGAGCTTGAGCTTACCCCCGGAGGAAGCGTCGTCTTCTCGGCAAGCGCCGAGGACGTGCAGTCTCCGCAGGGCCTCAAGAGGCGTTATGCTTCCGCCGTCGCGAAGATAGGTCCCATAACCTCTTTCCACGACCAGCTCGTGCGCAACGCTGACAGCCTTATCCGTTTCTCCCACGGCCGCAAGCAGATAGTCGCCGGCTACTCCTGGCTCTACACGGGCCTTCTCCGCGAGACGCTCATCTCTCTCGCAGGCCTGACGCTTTACGCCAAGGATTCCCCCAAAGAGTTCGAGGAGATTCTCGACAACCTCATCGAGGACGAGGAGGAGAGGCTTTATCACAGGACGACCCAGGTCGAGGCTCCGCTCTACCTCGCCGTGACCCTCCAGCAGTACAACGCCTACACCGGCAAGGAGCGTCACACCTGGCAGAAATACGGCCCCGTCCTCAAGGGTATCATCGAGAGCTATGCTCCCGGTGTCCGCAAGGAAGTCGCCATGCAGCCCAACGGCCTCCTCTGGGCCCAGATGGACGGCGTCGCCCTTTCATGGATGAACTGCTACATCGACGGCCGCCCCGTGACGGAAAGGGCCGGCTACCAGGTCGAGACGAACGCCATGTGGTACAACGCCGTCGCCTTCGCCCTCGACCAGGAAGCGAAGTACGGCCCGAAGGACAGCGAATTCATCCGCCGCTGGAGCCCCGTCAAGGAGAGCATCCTGCGCAATTTCCAGCCCACGTTCTGGAATCCTTCCGCCCGCTTCCTCGCTGACTACGTCGATAACGAGTGCCAGCACATGGAGCTCCGCCCGAACCAGCTCTGGGCCATCTCCATGGATTTCTGTCCTGTCGACGACGAGGTCGTGAGCTCCGTGATGAGGCTTGTGGCCAACGAACTTGAGACCTCCCGCGGCATCCGTTCCCTCTCCCCGAGGGATGTCAATTATAAGGGCGTCTATGAGGGTTCACAGATAGACCGCGACCTTGCCTACCACAACGGCTGCGCCTTCCCTTACCTTCTCGCCCAGTACTGCTACGTCAATTTCAGGATGATGGGCTCCGCCTTCATCAAGAAGGCCGAGTGGCTGACCGAAGGCTTCTACGAGGACCTCTCGAAGCACGGCGTCGGCGCCTTCTCCGAGCTCTACGACGGGGATCCGCCCCACGCTCCTCACGGCGCCGTCTCTTCGGCCCTTGCGACGGCGGCCCTTCTTAACGTCGATTTTCTCATTAAAAAATACAGGGAGGAATAGATATGAGGGTACTAATGTTCGGTTGGGAGTTCCCGCCCCACATCGCCGGAGGCCTCGGCACGGCGTGCTACGGCATCGTCAAGGGCCTTGCCTATAACGGCGTGGAGACCATCTTCGTGATGCCTTCCGCTTCCGGAGACGAGGACGGCAGTGTCGCCAAAATCATCAACGCCAGCGACGTCGCCGTCGACACCGTCTCCGAGACGGTCGACGACTTCCTCGACAAAGTCCGTTTCGTCCACATCGGGTCGAACATGATCCCCTATGCGGACCCGGAGGAGTTCAGCTCCATCGTCGAGGACGAAAGGAAGCGCCAGGTCAAGGATTTCCGCATCAGCTACGGCCAGAAGTTCAAGTTCTCCGGCAAGTACGGAGCGAACCTTCTCGAGGAGGTCGCCCGCTACGCGATGGTCGGAGGTACGATAGCCCTCCAGCACAAGGATGAGTTCGACGTAATCCACGCCCACGATTGGCTTACCTATTACGCCGGCATCGCAGCCCATGAGCTGACAGGCAAGCCTCTCGTGGTCCACGTCCACGCCACTTCCTTCGACCGCGGCAGCGCCGACAACATCGACACCCGCGTCTTCGCCATCGAAAAGAGGGGCATGGCCGCCGCCGACAAGGTCGTCGCGGTCAGCGACCTCACGCGCAACATCTGCATCAACAAATACGGCGTTCCCCCCGAGAAAGTCGTCACGGTCCACAACGCCGTCGATTTCTCCGGCCGGGAGAACCTCGTAGTCGAGAGGGGAGTGAAGGAGAAGGTCGTTACCTTCCTCGGCCGCATCACCTTCCAAAAGGGCCCCGAGTACTTCATCGAGGCCGCCGCCAAGGTCCTCAAGAGGACCAAGAACGTCCGCTTCGTGATGGCCGGCAGCGGAGACATGATGAACAGGGCCATCCGTCAGGTCGCCCGCCTTGGCATCTCCGACCGCTTCCACTTCACCGGCTTCCTCCGCGGTGCCGACGTGCAGAAGATGTTCGCCCTCTCGGATGTTTACATAATGCCGTCCGTCTCCGAGCCTTTCGGCATTTCGCCGCTCGAGGCCATGAGGACCGGCGTTCCCTCCATCATTTCGCACCAGAGCGGCGCGGCCGAGGTGCTCAAATACGCCTTCAAGGTGGACTTCTGGGATGTCGACGCCATGGCCAACGACATCTACGCCCTTCTCAACTACCCGGCCCTCGCCTCCTTTGCGGCGAAGGAAGGCTACGACGAGGTCAACGACCTCAAGTGGAACGGTGCCACCGCCAAACTCAAAAAAGTCTATGAATCAGTAATCGGATAATGCTATGAAAAAGAGTATCTGCCTATATTTCCAGGTTCACCAGCCGACACGCCTTCGTCAGTACCGCTTCTTCGACATAGGCAAGGATTCCCACTACTACGACGATTTCGCGAACAGGAGCATCCTGCGCCGCATCGCCACGAAGTGCTACCTGCCCATGAACCAGCTCCTTCTCTCCCAGATAGAGAAGAGCGGCGGCAAGTTCAAGGTGGCCTTCTCCATCTCGGGCTCCGCAATGGACCAGTTCGAGCGCTACGCTCCCGACGTGGTCGACAGCTTCCGCGCCCTCGCGGCGACCGGCTGCGTCGAGTTCCTCGCCGAGACCTACTACCACTCGCTGGCGTCGCTCGCATCTCCCTCCGAGTTCGAGCACCAGGTGCTCAAGCACAAGGCGGCGGTCGAAAGGCTCTTCGGAGTAACTCCCAAGGCATTCCGCAACACTGAGCTCATCTATTCCAACGACATCGGAAAGGCTGTCGGCAAGCTCGGCTTCAAGACGATGCTTACCGAGGGCGCCCGCCACATCATGGGTTGGCGCAGCCCCAACTTCATCTACAGCGGCGAGACCGCCCGTTCGATGAAGCTTCTGCTCCGCAACGCCCCTCTTTCCGACGACATCGCATTCCGCTTCTCCAACCGCAGCTGGGAAGGCTGGCCCCTTACCGCCGACAAATACCTCGGCTGGATCAAGGAAGGCCTGAAGGACGACGACATCCTCAACCTTTTCATGGACTACGAGACCTTCGGCGAGCACCAGAGTGCCGACAGCGGCATCTTCGACTTCATGGCGGCCCTTCCCGGAGCCGTCATCGCAGACGGGACCTTCGAGTTCGTGACCCCTTCGGAGGCCGCTTCAAAGCACAAGAGCGTCTCTTCGCTCGACGTGCCGGACGCCATCTCCTGGGCCGACGAGGAGAGGGACCTCTCCGCATGGCTCGGCAACGAGCTTCAGCAGGAGGCCTACAACAAGGTGTACGCCATGACCGAGAAGCTCTCCATCGTCAACGACGAGGAGCTCTGGGCCGACTTCGGCCACCTCCAGGAGAGCGACCACTTCTACTATATGTGTACGAAGTTCTTCTCCGACGGCGAAGTCCACAAGTATTTCAACCCGTATGACACGCCTTACGAAGCATTCATCAACTATATGAACGTCCTGTCCGACTTCCAGATCCGTCTCGACGAGAAGAGGGCGGCCCTCGATGTGAAAGAGCAGGTGGTAAAAGAGCAGAAGGCTGTAAAGAAGAAAAAATAAATGACTGAAAATATCGAAAAGCCGGACTACCTGTTTGAGGTAAGCTGGGAAGTTTGCAACAAGGTAGGCGGCATCTACACCGTTATTGCGACAAAGTCGCTCCATCTTCAGTCCTCCCTCGGACGTCATCACATACTCATAGGCCCGGATGTCTGGATGCATTCCGCATCCAATCCGGATTTCCTGGAAGACCCTTCGATGTACCGCTCCTGGAAAGCGGAGGCTGCGAAGGAAGGTCTTCGCGTCAGGACCGGCCGCTGGAACGTTCCCGGAAAGCCCACAGCCATCCTTGTGGACTTCAAGCAGTTCCTTACTTCCCAGGACGAGATTCTCACACGCTTCTGGAAACTCTACGGAGTGGACTCCATCAGCGGCAACTGGGACTACAAGGAGGCCGCCCTGTTCGGCTATGCGGCCGGCAAGGTGATAGAGAGTTTCCACAGGCATAACATAGAGCCGGCCAACAAGGTCGTCGCCCAGTTCCACGAGTGGCAGACCGGCGCGGGCCTTCTCTATATCAAGGCTTCAGGCATCCCCGTCGCGACAGTGTTCACGACCCACGCTACGGTGGTCGGCCGCTGCCTCGCAGGAAACAATGTGCCCCTCTACGGCGGCATGGACACCTACGACGGCGACGAGATGGCCTCCCGCTTCGGAGTAGTGGCCCGTCACTCCCTCGAGAAGAAGTCCGCCCAGAACGCGGACGTCTTCACGACGGTGAGCGACATCACCGCTAAGGAGTGTGCCCGTTTCCTCGGTCGTCCTGTCGATATAGTGACTCCCAACGGCTTCGAGAACAGCTTCACTCCGTCCTCCGACGAGGACTACGAGGCGAAGCACTCGCTCTCCAGGAAGCGCCTTGTGGCTGTGGCCTCGGCCATGTGCTGCGGCGAAGTGGCCGCCGACTCCATCTTCATCGGCATAGGAGGCCGCTACGAGTACCACAACAAAGGCATAGATGTCTTCCTGGACGCCCTCGCGCGTCTTCGCGACGAGAATTACGACGGGCGCAGCATCCACGCCTTCATCATGATCCCTTCGGGTCACAACGGTCCGGACCGCGACCTTCTCGCCCGCCTTGCCGGCGGCGAAAGCGGCGGCAGGACACAGGTCTCCCACTATCTCCAGAATCCTGATTACGACGCCGTGACCGGCCGTCTCCGCGCCCTCGGGCTCGACAACGGTCCGGACTCGAAGATCCACGTCTATTTCATCCCGTCCTATCTCAACGGAGACGACGGCATCTTCAATATGCCGTATTACGATATCCTCTGCGGCCTGGACCTGGCGCTTTTCCCGTCCTATTACGAGCCGTGGGGATACACGCCCCTCGAGGCCCTCGCCTTCAGGATTCCGACTCTTACGACGACTCTCGCCGGCTTCGGCCTCTGGGTCCGCGACCGCTACAAGGGCGAGCACCCCGGCATCACCGTCCTTGAGAGAAACGAAGACAACTACGACGAGGTAGTCAGCGGCGTCGCCGCCCGTATCCGCGAGATTGCGTCCCTGGATTCGGACAAGCGGAAAGTTTACAGGGCAAACGCCCTCGACGTCGCCTCCATCGCCCTGTGGAACAACCAGATAATCTATTACAAGAGAGCATATTCCCTCGCCCTGTCGAGAATATCCCTCCTCCTTAAATCATACACGAAAGAAAACAACGCAACAATGCAATACAGTAAACCCGACGTCAATACCCCAGCCTGGAAATCCGTCATCGTGACGCGTCACCTCCCCGAGAAACTTTCCCGCCTGGAGAAGCTCTCCCGCAACCTCTGGTGGTGCTGGAACGAAAGCGCGAAGGACCTCTTCCGCTATGTGGATCCCAAGGTGTGGCACGCCTCGAGTCACAACCCTCTCGCGGTGCTCGACACCGTGAGCCTCAAGCGTTTCAACGCACTCTCCGAGGACGAGGTGTTCCTCAGCAAGATGAAATCCGTCCTCGACGAGTTCGACGCCTACATGGCGGAGAAGGCCAACCGTACCGACCCTTCGGTCGCCTATTTCTGCATGGAATACGGTCTCGACACTTCTCTGAAGATCTACTCCGGCGGTCTCGGCATCCTCGCCGGCGACTACCTCAAGGAGACTTCCGACATGAACGTCAACCTTGTCGCAGTGGGTTTCCTCTACCGTTACGGCTATTTCACCCAGGTCCTTTCCGGCCAGGGCTACCAGGTCGCCAAATACGACGCCCAGGATTTCACCAAGATCCCCGCGACCCCTGTCATCGACGCCGACGGCAACTGGCTCACCGTGGTCGTTCCGTTCCCGGGCCGCAACATCACCGCCAGGATATGGAAGGTCGAAGTCGGCCGCACCGACCTCTACCTTCTCGACACCGACTACGAGGCCAACTCTCCCGAGGACCGCGAGGTGACCTATCACCTCTACGGCGGCGACTGGGAGAACCGCCTCAAGCAGGAGCTCCTCCTCGGCATCGGCGGCATCAGGACCCTCAGGGCCCTCGGCCTCAATCCTACCGTCTATCACTGCAACGAGGGCCACGCCGCATTCATCGGCATCGAGCGCCTCCGCGAATACATCGAGCACGACAACCTCGACTTCCCCGAAGCCCTCGAGGTCGTGCGCGCCTCTTCGCTGTTTACGACCCACACCCCGGTCCCTGCCGGCCACGACGCCTTTGACGAAGGCCTCCTCCGCAAGTACATAGGACACCTTCCCCAGCGTCTCAAGATCGACTGGGAGACCCTCATGTCCCTCGGCAAGGACAACCCGCAGGACATCGGCGAGAAATTCTCCATGTCCAACCTTGCGGCCAACATTTCGCAGAATGTCAACGGCGTGTCGATGCTCCACGGCAAGGTCAGCCGCGACATCTTCGCCCACATGTACCCCGGATACCTTCCGGAGGAGCTCTATGTGAGCTACGTGACCAACGGTGTCCATTACCCGACCTGGACGGCTCCCGAGTGGAAGCCCGTCCACGAGAGGGTGTTCGGCCCCGAGTTCCAGACCCACCACTACGACAAGAAGTGCTTCGAAGGCATCTATTCCGTCGGTGACGACGAGGTCTGGTCCGTCAAGAAACTCCTTAAGAAGAAGCTCATAGCCTTCATCAAGGAGCGCCTGCAGGACACCTCCGCCTCCAACCACTATTCCCCTTCGGAGATAGTCAAAATAGTCGAGAACCTCCGCGACGACGTGCTCACCATCGGTTTCGCCCGCCGTTTCGCTACCTACAAGAGGGCTACGCTCCTCTTCTCCGATCTCGACAGGCTCGACGCCATCGTCAACGATCCCGTCCACCCGGTGCAGTTCTTCTTCGCCGGCAAGGCCCACCCCGCCGACAAGGCCGGCCAGGACCTCATCAAGCAGATCGTCGATATCTCCAAGCAGGAGCGCTTCATCGGCAA